>JAEHDI010000578.1 GCA_016880505.1 Bryobacterales bacterium
GAACCGTACGGGAGTACAGCCCGCGACTACCTGGAACTGAGCCGCCGGTTTCTGGAGTCTCCAGGCATGGTGCTCGACACGTGGCACGCCCGGGAAGGGGCGTGGGCAGAGGGAAGCCATTACACGTTCCACGAAACCCTTCGCAACCTCGTCCTGATGCTGGCGGCGTACCGGACGGCAAGCGACCGGGACTACTTCGCGGCCGCAAGGAAGGATCACGGCGATTTTCTTGCTCTGGCTGGACGTTTCCTGATCGCCTGCACCCGGCCCGACTTCACCTTCGAGCGCATCGGCGATTGCTCGCCGTCCCGCGCTTTGGCCAACATCACCGTGCCAGTCACAGTCGAGATGCTCGCTTGGGGACTCGGAGATCATCCCGACGCCGCCCGGTTGCGGTCCTTCGGCCGTGCGTTACAGGAGGCTTACGGCGAGAAGGCGGTCCATCCGGCCTTCGGGTGGGGCATGCGGATCTTCCTCGATCCGTGGGCCAGGCAGACACCGTCTTTCCGGACGCTTCCCCTCGCGATGCGTATGGGAGCGGGAACCTATGACCAGATCGTCCTTCGCAACGGATGGAATGACGACAGCACGCAAATCACGATTCTGGCGGGCGACCATTTCACCGACCATCAGCACTTCGACAAGGGCCACTTCCTGATCTACAAGCGCGGCGGGCTGACGGTGGACGGCGGCGCGTACGACCAGATGTACAAAGCCGGCGGCCACTGGAATGAATACGCCGTTCGGACGCTGGCCCATAACTGTCTCTTGGTCTATGGTCCCGACCAGCAACTGCCGAAGGGCCATACGAACGATGGAGGGCAGAATGTCCTTCGCGGGAAGCAGCACCACGATGACTGGCCTGCCTACGTCGCCCACCGCGAAAAAGAAGGCCTCGACACGGCCAACGTGACGGCGTTCGACGCGGGTGACGGCTACAGCTACGTTCGGGTCGATCTTGCGCCGGCATACGGGCCGAAGGTGACCCGCTACGGCCGCGAGTTTGTCTATCTGCCATCCGAGGACCTGCTGGTGGTTCTCGACCGCGTCACCGCCGCCAACGGAGACTTTCGCAAGCGCTGGCTGCTGCACTTCCAGGAACGCCCCAATGTGGATGGAGCCGCACCCGAAACGGGCGTCACAGAGTTCAAGGGCGGCCGGCTAACCGCGGTTCGCCGCCAGGGTCAGCCGAATCTTGGAGGAAGGCCGATTACGTACGACGGCTCCCTTTTCGTACACACGCTCCTGCCCGAGCAGCGCGTGGTGTCGGTGATCGGCGGCCCTGGCTACGAATACTTCAACTCTTTCCTCGGCGTGAACTACCCGACCTCGCGGCCGGCAGTCGCCGGAGACGCCCGGGAGTCGGGGAACTGGCGGATCGAGGTGGCGCCGGAGCGTCCCTCGCAAGATGACCTGTTCCTTCATGCGATCCAGATGGTCGGCGGTTCAACCGGCTCTCCCGTGGAAGTGCGCTCCGTCAAGGCGCTTTCGGGCGGGCTCACTGGCGTTCAATTCCTGTCGCGCCCGGAAAACCGGGTTGTGCTGCTGTCCGGCGATGCCGCCGGCGGGCCAGCGACCTTGCCGGTGACTTATGAAATCGGCGCGGACGGACCAGCGCGTCACGTTGTGACGGGAATGCCGCCGGGCATTTCAGTGGACGTGGCGATGAACGGCAAGAGACTGGCTTCCCGTCGAGTGAACGGACAAGGTGTGCTTTCGTTTCGCGATCCGGGCAAGGGAAATCGTACAATCACCATTCGACGACCATGAAAACGGCAACTATTCTACTTCTTGCCTGCGCGCTCGCTGGGGCGCAGGATCTCCGCGTGCTCGATCCCGCCACGAAGCCGTCACAAAGCCTGCCCACCTATCTGCACAGGCTGGCGGACGAGCAATTGGCGAAGCGCCGGGCGGAAATCGAAAGCATCAAGACGCGTGAGCAATTTGAGCAGCGCCGCGCGAAGGTTCGCTCGACGCTTCTGAAGCTCATTGGCGGGTTGCCGCCCGAGCGGACGCCTCTGAATGTGAAGCGGATCGGCCGGCTCGACCGGGGCGACTACCGCGTCGAGAAGGTCATCTACGAGAGCCTGCCGAACTTCTATGTCACCGGGAGCCTGTATATCCCACAGACGGGCCGGCCGCCCTATCCCGCGGTGATCCAGCCGCTCGGACACAGCATGAACGCGAAGGCCGGAGGCATCTACCAAAGCCTGTCGATCGGCCTCGCCAAGTATGGCTTCGTCGTGCTGACCTATGACCCCATCGGCCAGGGAGAGCGGCGAATTTTCTGGGACGGCGATATCGAGAATTCCAAAGTCGGCGGTCCGACGGCGGAGCACAGCATGGTGGGCCGTCAGAGCCTGCTGGCTGGCGAGAGCGTGGCGCGGTACCGCATCTGGGACGGGATGCGCGGCATCGATCTCCTCCAGTCGCTGCCTGAGGTGGACCCGAAACGGATCGGGGTCTCCGGCTGCTCCGGGGGTGGAACGCTGACGGCCTACATCGCCGCGCTGGACGATCGCGTTCAGGCGGCGGCTCCCGCCTGTTACATCAGCGCCTGGGAGGAGCAACTCGAGGGTACCGGCCCGCAGGACGCCGAGCAGCAGTTCCCGGACCAGTTGCGGCTCGGGTTGAACCACGGC
>JAEHDI010000579.1 GCA_016880505.1 Bryobacterales bacterium
ACTGCGAGCCAAGGGTACGGACCTGCACGCGGCAACGGTCGTCGGCGACACCGTCGGCGATCCGTTCAAAGACACCAGTTCGGTGGCGTTGAACCCGATCATCAAGTTCACGACGCTATTCGGGTTGTTGGCCGTCGAACTGGCAGTCTCCATGACGCGCCAGCAGGGCCCCATGATCACCAACGTGCTCTCCGCGATCTTCCTCGCGCTCTCGATGGTATTCGTCTACCGCAGCTTCTATAGTATGCGGATCGAGAGCACGGGAGCCGATAAGTAACCTTCGTCCGAATCACGGCAAAAGGGGCAGGTGTTGCCTGCCCCTTTCGCATTTCTTGGGTCTGGTACGATCGTCTCAAGCCCGCCGTCTCTCGTTTCGGCGGGCCCACCGGAGGGATTTCTTGAGCGCCGCCATAGACTACTTCGAGCGAACCACGGAACTGCTGGAGGAGCTGCGCCGCACGCAGTTACCCGCCATCGAGCAAGCCGCCGGCATCTGCGCTTCGAGCATCGCCCAGGGCGGTCTCATCTTCCTGTTTGGGGCCGGGCATTCCCGCATGATGTGTGAGGAGATGATCCCCCGCCAGGGCTGCTTCGCCGGCTTCTTCGCGCTCGTCGAACTGGCAATCTCCACCCATTCGGCCATCGTCGGCGTCAACGGGCTCCGGACGGCACTCCATCTTGAAAAGTACGAAGGCTACGCCGAAGAGATCCTGAAGAGCTTCCGCTTCGGCCCTCACGACGCGTTCATCATCATCTCCACCAGCGGCATCCGCCCCATCGTTGTGGAGATGGCGATGGGAGCGAAGCAGCGCGGCATGCCTGTGATCGCCATCGTCTCCAAGCAGCACTCCGCGCAGGCGCGTCCCGGCCACTCGTCGGGCAAGAAGTTGCCGGACTTCGCCGACATCGTGATCGACAACATGTGCCCGCCGGGCGACTGCGTCGTCCCCCTCGCTGGGCTCGACTGGGCCACGGGCCCCGTCTCGACCGTCACCGGGGCTATGATCATCAACATGCTGCGTTGCGAGACCGCCCGCCTGTTGACCGAACGCGGCGTGAAGCCCGTCATGCTTCCCAGCCATCAGGTTCCCGGCAACATCGCCGCCGACGAGCAACTCGAACGTTTCTACGAGGCGTACCGCAAGAGCCTGACCCACCTCTACGAGTGAAACATTAGTACCCCGGTGGAGGCTCGAAACCGCCCACGACATCCGCCATACGGCCCGCGATATCGATCGGGGTTGCGTCCTCGAGGTACGGTCCCAGAATCTGGATGCCCACCGGGAGTCCGTCCTTCGTGCGGCCAACCGGCGCAACCGTCGCCGGGCAACCCGTCAGATTAGCGAAACTGATCCAGCGAAGCAGGTCTCCGTACGGTCTCCGGCCCAGCGAAGTGTCGAATGACCGCTCGAAGAAAGTCTTCTCCTGGTTGTGCGGGAAAGCGGGCAGAAACATGTCGGGCATCAGGAACGCATCATGAGTCTCGAAATACTTCTGCCAGACCGCACGCGCCCGCAGACGTTTCATCGACTCCTCGAGCCAGCGGCCATGGCCCATCGTTTTGCCCTCGATCCACGCTTTGCCGTACTCTCCCCACGGTCCCGGCGGCAACCGTCGCAACGTCTCGACTTCTTCTTCTTCCGCGTGAGCTGCGAACGATGCCGATAACAGGACGATATAGTTGCCGAACATCTCGCCCGGATTGACGCCGGCGGGCCAGCCCTCTTCAAAGTCGACTCCCGCTTTCCGGAGCGCCTCCACCGCGCCCCGCAGCGGCTCCCGAACTTCCGGTGTCACCGGGCAGAACGGGTCGTCCAACACGAATCCGATCCTGTAGTCCCTCAGTCGTGCGCCCCGAGGCGGTGGTAGCTTCCAGCGAAATGCCGTGGAGTCAGGCCGGGAGGGCCCGGCAATCGTCTCGAGTTCCAGTTGGAGATCCTGCGCGCTACGCGCCAGCGGCCCCGCGACACCAAGGTCGGGAGGCAGTGCGGGTTCTCCCGGAGAGGGCGGAATGTGGCCCTCCAGCGGAACGATTCCCAGGCTTGACTTGTGGCCATACACACCGCAGAAGTGTGCGGGTGTACGGATGGAGCCGCCGATATCGCTCCCCAGCTCGAGGAATCCGAAGCCCGCTGCCAGGGCGGCCGCACCGCCGCCGGTGGAGCCTCCCGGCGTCCGCTTCACGTTCCACGGGTTATTCGTCGTTCCGGCGATCGCGTTGAACGTCTGTGTGTC
>JAEHDI010000580.1 GCA_016880505.1 Bryobacterales bacterium
GACCTCCCTCGCGCGACGGCCAACGGCCGCTGGCTTGGAAAGATTCTCAATGGCTGGCAGGTGTCGGGCGCCACGTTGCTCAAGTCCGGCACACCGCTCACGCTGTACCTCGGCTCCGATGCCCCGGGTTTCGGAAATGTCGACGGCGGGCCGAGCGACCGCCCGAACATCGTGGATCCCTCGATTCTCGGCGCCACCATCCCCCACCCCAACGTCGCGCCGGTAATCCTGCGCCGGGACCGCTTTGCGTACATACGGCTCGGCGAGTACCGCGGCTCCCTCGGCCGCGGCACCTTCCGGAAGCAGGGGATGACGAACTTCAACGCGGCGATCACGAAGCAGTGGCGCTGGAGCGGCCGTCGCGAGCGGTCCGCGCAGTTTCGTGCCGAGGCGTTCAACCTCTCCAATCACGCCCAGTTCGACGAGCCGCAACGCAACCTGAGTTCGCCCAGCTTCGGCCGCATCACCAACACCCTCAACGACGGCCGCGTCATGCAGCTCAGCCTCCGCTTTGCGCTCTGACCGGCCAACCCGCCGCCCCTCCCTGCGGATATAATTCGGATAGCCGATGCTGGAATCCTTTGGCCTCACCCATCTTGGCAGCGTTCGAAAGAACAACGAAGACAACTACCTGATCGTCCCGGAGCTCGGGCTCTATCTGATTGCCGATGGAATGGGTGGGGCGCGTGCCGGCGAGCATGCGTCGCGGATCGCCGTCGAGACGGTTGCCGAATGCGCGAAGGCCTCGGGGCGGCGGAGTCCGCAGGTCCTGCTGGAAGCATTCGACGAAGCGCACGAGCGGGTGAGAGCGGCGGCAACCGCTGACCCGAACCTCGAAGGCATGGGCACCACTCTGGTGGCGGCGCTCGAAGTCGGCGACGAACTGCTCATCGCCAGCGTCGGCGACAGTCGCGCCTACCTCTTCCGCGACCACCAGCTCACGATGATCACCACCGATCAGACCTGGGTCGCCGAAGTCGGCCGGCCGCTCGGCATCAGCGAGGAGGACCTCAGGACCCATCCTCTGCGCCACGTCCTCACCATGGCGCTGGGTGCGAACGCCCCGCTGAAAGCCCAGTCCTACGCCGTTCCGATCACCCCCGGAGCGCTCTTCCTGCTCTGTACCGATGGCCTTCACGGAGCCGTGGACGACGAAACCATCCGTGGAGCGTTAGATTCGGAGCAATCTTTGGAGTCCTGCGCCCACTACCTGATCGACGCTGCAATTCAGGCAGGCGGCCCGGACAACGTCACCTTGGTGTTGTTGCGGGCGCCCGGGCAATAGATTCCTCCGAAGCCGGCCTGTTTCCGTTGCGGCGCCGAGGGAAACATGGTCAGGCAATTGTGTCTCTTCCTGCCGCTCCTGCTGGCATCTTCTGTCAAACCGGCTGTGCTGCAAATCCACGTCGTTCAGGGAGATCGCGCGGTTCATCAACCGGGCTCTCGGGTCCAGACTCCGTTGGTGGTGAAGATCACCGGCGAAACCGGCGAGGCCGTCGACGGCGCAATCGTCAGCTTCCGGCTGCCGGCGGGTGGCCCGGGAGGCCTGTTTGCAAACGGACTGGCCACCGACATCGTGCGCACCGGCGCGGATGGAGCGGCCGCGATGCCGCCCGTTCGCTGGAACACGACTCCCGGTTCATTTGAAATCAGGGTGACCGCGGCGAAGGATGCCGCCCGCGCGGGACTCCTGGTCTCGCAGTCCCTCGGCGAAGCCCGGACGACTTCCATGGTCACCGTGCATCCGGGCGCGGCCTCGGCAAAACCGCGGCGGAAATGGATTCTCCTGGTCGCCGGCGTCGCCGCGGGCTCGCTGGCCGCCGGAATGGCGGTGTCGAAAAAGTCGGAGACCTCGGCCGGCAGCGCACCCTCATCGCCGGGCTTGAGCGTGGGAACCCCGTCCATCACCATCGGAGGGCCGAAATGACCCGGGCGGTGCTCATTCTCCTCATGGTCGCCGTGATTGCGCCCGGCCAGTCCGGTATCAGGCCTCCACTGGCGGGCCTTGTGCGCGACCCTGCCGCCAATCTGCGTCCGGTCTTTGGTGTGGCCGGCAGTTTCATCACCGGCGACATACTCTCGACACACGTCGAGTCCGTGTCCTTCTCCGGAGACCTCGGCTTCGTGAAGACCGCGAAATCGATTCAGGTGTTCGACGCGGCGGGCAAACTCATTTGGGAGCAGACCGCACCGCCCGGACCCGCATTGTTTGCGATCTCGCAGGGTGGCCGCGAAGCGGTTGCGTTCCTGCCGGTAACCGGCGAGTGGTGGCGCTGGAGCCATGGCGGGTTCAGTTCCTTCGAAGTGGAACCCGATCTTGCGGGCTCTGACGTGCTCGCCCTCGCGTTGCCGGCGCGCGACCGTCTCTCCCTCGTCATCCGGACAGGCGGTGGAACGTCCCTGGCCGGGCTCTCGCTAGGCACTGGCCGTTTGCACGCCGGTGCTCTCCTCGACGGCACGTCCGCACCGCTGCTGCTGCTAGGCGGCGGCACGCTGCTGTCTACCTCGGATGATTCGCTGTCGCTGCGGACGGCCACTGGCGAAATCCGGCAAATCGAGTTGAACTGCCCGCCGTCACGTCTCGCGGAAATGGGCCGCGAGTGGATCCATATCACGTCGGAATGCGGACAGTTCGCGCTTCGGCTCTCCCCCGAAGGGGACGAGATCTACCGCTTGCCGGAGGTGACACCGTGATCGACCGGTTGCTCGCGGCAGGCCTGCTTGCGCCGTGCCTCCTGGCGGCTCAGATGAGCTTGTCGGTCGTCGAAAGCGGCGCGGAATGAACGGTCGGAGAATCTTTTTCACTCGGCACAGTTCCCGCCGGAGATTTCATCGACACCGCCTTCCGGCTCCGCAACACGTCCACATCGACGATCAACCTGAACGGGCTGAATGTCGCCGGCGCGCGGTTTTTCTTCGCCAGCCTCCCGAAATTGCCGATGGATGTGCCTGCCGGCGCTGTGGTCGATTTCACCGTTCGTTTTCATCCACTTACGCCGAGCGTCTACAGCGCCTACCTCAACGTCAACGGTGTCCGGATGACCGTTCTTCAGGGCACTGCGGCCGCCAGTTTCGTGGTGTCCCTAGCCGACACCTCGCCACCCGTCGACCTCGCGGCCGGCGGCACGATCGACTTCGGGGTCGTGACCGTGGGCTCGCGGAAGGCTCGCCGGCTGACCATCTCGAATCCCACTCCGGGAA
>JAEHDI010000581.1 GCA_016880505.1 Bryobacterales bacterium
CAACACAGCGATCCAGAAGACGAACCGAAAGTTGTTGCCGGAGAGTGCCATAAACGCCATCGCCAGCGCAGGTCCGGCAAATGCGCCCGCAGTGTCCATGGACTGGCGGACGCCGTAGGCGGCGCCGCGCATGGACTTTGGCGTCAGATCGGCCACCAGGGCGTCACGCGGCGCACCGCGAATTCCTTTCCCGATGCGATCGAGAAACCGTGCGGTGAGGACGGCGCCCGCCCCGGTGGCTAGCGGAAACAGGGGCTTGGTAAGCGCGGCCAGGCCATATCCCAAAAGCACCAGGGGCTTTCGTTTGCCGATCCAGTCGCTGGCCACTCCGGCGAAGATCTTCGTGATCGCCGCCGTGGACTCCGCGATGCCCTCGATGAGCCCCACTGCCAAGGCGTTCAAGCCAAGCACACTTACCAGGAAGAGGGGCAGTAGGCTGTGGATCATCTCCGAGGAGACGTCCATGAACATGCTGACGAGCCCCAGCGCAATCACTCCGCGTGGCAATGTTCGGCTGACTGCCTTGGCCATGGCTCTGACTTTCGGTGAACGTCGCCCTACAGTGGGCCTGTACCGCCTGCGCTTTGCCGGCGACGCGCCCGGAGGCGCTTCCAGAGGATCTCGGAATGGCCTAACGGGTCGGCCCCGCGGTCCCGATATCCCACATGGCTTCCAGGTCGCGCTGGCTGTACGCCCTGAAGGCGATCAGCGTGTTCGTGGCTTCGATGCCCGGTATCTTCTGGACGCGCCCCGCCACCAGGTCGGCCAGCCCTTCATGGTCGCGCACACGCGCGATGGCGACGAGGTCGTACGACCCTGCGACGGAATAGGCCTCGGTGATGCCCGGCAGGTCGATCAGCGCCTGCGCGACCTCTGGCGTGCGTCCTTGCGCTGTGTTGATCAGAACGATTGCCGTTACCATAATCCTGCACCGATTCTATCCAAGGGCGCGTCGCGAAATCCTGCGGCTCCATGAACTGAGAGATCCTGGAAGAGGACCTGGTGGAGGGGCCTCCCCGCATGGCTGAAACGCTTCCCGCGATCTTCTTCGGACATGGCAACCCCATGAATGCCCTGATGGACAATGGCTACACCAAAGGATGGCGGCGCATCGGCGAACAGACGCCCACCCCAAAAGCCATCCTTGCGATCTCCGCTCACTGGTATGTGCCGGGGACCCGCGTCACCATCAGCACGGCTCCGAAGACCATCCACGATTTCGGGGGCTTCCCGCAGGAGTTGTACGAAGTGCAGTATCCGGCGCCGGGCGACCCGCGGCTTGCCCGCCGCGTCCAGGAACTGCTTGCTCCGTTGTCTGTGGCGCTTGACGATGATTGGGGACTCGACCACGGCACTTGGTCGATACTCCGGCACGTCTATCCGCAAGCGGACGTGCCTGTTGTTCAGCTCAGCATCGATCGGATGCGCCCGGCGTCTTTTCACTATGAGATCGGCCAGCGCCTCGCGGACCTCCGTGAGGAAGGCATCCTGATCGCTGGCAGCGGAAACCTTGTTCACAACTTGGGCGCCTACGCCTGGGGACGGCCGGCGGAGCCATATGACTGGGCGATGCGCTTCGAGAGCGCGGCAAAGGAGCGGATACTTGCCGGAGACGACAAATCGCTCATTCACTATGAAACGCTCGGCCCGGATGCGGGACTCGCTATTCCTACGCCGGATCACTACCTGCCTCTGCTGTACGTGATCGGCGCCCGGCGGCCGGGCGACTCCATCACGTTTCCCGTCGAAGGCATCGAAGGCGGCTCCATCTCCATGCTGGCCGCACAGCTCGGCTAGCCCGGAGCTCAGGTGGGGCGGTCCCGGTGGACCGCAGCCGACCCCCAGGTCGGCTTCCGTCTTAGGTGAGGCGGTCCCCTGGCTGGCAAGAGTAGCATGGTAGAGATCTGATCACGTGAGGTGAGTCCTATGGGCGTCACCCAGAACGAACGGGCAGCTCGCTTCCGCGCGCTTCACGACGGCCCTGGCGCCTTTGTGATTCCGAATCCATGGGATGTCGGTTCCGCCCGCATTCTCACCGGTCTTGGCTTCCAGGCATTGGCCACATCGAGCGCTGCCTCCGCGTCTGCCCTTGGTCGAAGAGACGGCGGGCTGACGCGAGATGAGGCGCTGGCGCACGCGCGCTTGATCGTCGATGCCACGGATTTGCCCGTCTCTGCGGATCTGGAAAAGGGGTTTGGCGACGCGCCGGAGGTCGTGGCGGAAACGATCCGGCTTGCGGCCGGGGTGGGACTCGTTGGATGCACGATCGAAGATGCGACTGGCAACCAGGACAGTCCCCTGTACGATACTCGCTTGGCTGTCGAAAGAATCGCTGCAGCCGCGGAGGCGGCACGCGCACTCCAGTTTCCCTTTGTGTTGACTGCGCGAGCGCACAATCTCCTCTACGCGGACCCAAACCTGGACGACACCATCAGCCGCCTTCAAGCCTTCGAAAAAGCTGGAGCCGATGTGCTTTTCGCCCCCGGCCTGCCTGACCTTGCCGCCGTTCGCGCAGTCTGCGCGGCAGTGTCGAAGCCTGTCAATTTCATGGTGGGGATCAAAGGAAAATCATTCTCCGTGAGCGAGCTCGCCGCGGCCGGAGTCAGGCGCATCAGCCTTGCGACCTCACTCTATCGAGC
>JAEHDI010000582.1 GCA_016880505.1 Bryobacterales bacterium
CGCTGGGATACACACAAGAAACGGACCCTCACGAATGGATAACACTACCTAAAATCAGCGAGTTGCGCCCTGTGTGTTGATTTGTGACTCGAACTTTGCAGCTTTGCGGGAAACCTCAGCGCATATCACCCGTCTTCGTGATGCGCTCCGCGTTCATGTACGGTTGCAGCGCCTCGGGAATGATCACGCTTCCGTCCTTCTGCTGGTAGTTCTCGACCACCGCCACCCACGTGCGTCCGACCGCCAGGCCGCTCCCGTTCAGCGTGTGTACGAACTCGGTCTTGCCCTTGCCGGCCTTCGCGCGGATGCTCGCCCGCCGCGCCTGAAAGCCCTCGAAGTTTGAGCAGGACGAGATCTCGCGGAACGTGCTCACTCCCGGCAGCCATACCTCGATGTCGTAGGTCTTCGCCGACGAGAATCCGAGGTCGCCCGTACACAGCGCCACCGTTCGATACGGTAGGCCGAGCCTCTGGAGGATGTCCTCGGAATCGCGTGTCAGCGCCTCCAGTTCGTCGTAACTCTGCTCCGGCCGGGTGAACTTCACCAGTTCGACCTTCTGAAACTGGTGCTGGCGGATGATGCCCCGCACGTCTTTTCCGTACGAGCCCGCCTCGCTCCGGAAGCAGGAAGTAAACGCGCACAGGCGGACCGGCAACCGGTCGGCGTCAATGGTCTCCTCGCGGTACAGGTTCGTCACCGGCACCTCGGCCGTCGGAGCGAGCCAGAGGTCGTAGTTCTCGCACTTGAACAGGTCCTCGGCGAACTTCGGCAACTGACCTGTCCCGAACAGGCTCGCCGAGTTGATCATGAATGGCGGGAACACTTCCGTGTAGCCATGTTCCCGCGTGTGCACGTCGAGCATGAAGTTGAACAGCGCCCGCTCGAGCCGCGCTCCCAGCCCCCAGTAGACGGCGAACCGCGCGCCGGTGATTTTCGCCGCCCGCTCAAAGTCCAGCACGCCCAATTCCGGGCCGAGGTCCCAGTGCGCCTTCGGCTCGAAATCGAACTCCCTCGCCTGGCCCCACCGCCGCACTTCGGCATTGTCCGCTTCGCCGCTGCCCTCCGGTACCGAGTCGTGCGGAACGTTGGGGATGCCGGCCAGCATCTGGCGGAACTCCTCGTCGAGCGCTTTCACCTGCTCGTCCAACTCCGAGATCCGCGTACCGATCTCGCGCACCTTCTGCTGGTGCTCCGCGGTGTCGACCCCCTGTTTGCGCAGTTTCGCGATCTCCGCGCTCTCCGCGTTGCGCTTCGCCTTGAGCTGTTCCGCCTCCGTGATAGCCGAACGCCGCCGCGCATCGAGGTCCTGACACTGCTTCACATCGAGAGCGAACCCGCGCGTCGCGAGCCGCCGCGCTATCTCATCGAGGTTCGCCCGAAAATACGCCAGATCGTGCATACCATCTCATGCTAACAACTCCACCGGTTTTCGCCGTGGCCCTCTTCAGCTATCCTGTTTTGTTCCCATGCTCTTTCTTCTCGCTGTCATCACCATCACCGCCTCGTTCGACGGCGGCAGCGTCGGCGAAGTGAAACAAGTCGCTCCGGCTCACCTCCGCTGCGGCGTGAAAGGTCAGGCCGACCAGAACAACCGCAATCGCCAGGCCAACTGGTACTACCTTCGCCTCGACAGCCTGCCGCGGGAACAGGTCCGCATCGACCTTGTGAATCTCGCCGGCGAGTACAACTTCCGGCCCGGCGCCTTGTCCGTCACCCGGAACTCGCGGCCGGTCTACAGCTACGACGGCGAGCGCTGGATCCATTTCACGGACGCACAGGTCGAGTGGGATAACGCCGAGCCCTGCCTCACACTGCGTTTTACCCCGGAGCGCCCGGCCATGTGGATCGCTCACGTCCCGCCATACACGAAACGCCACCTCACGCTCCTTCTCGACGACTTTCCGCGTAGCCCGAACCTCCGCCGCGAAGTCATCGGGCGCAGCGTCAACAGCCGCGAGATTTCTCTGCTCACCGTGACCGATGCGTCGGTCCCGCGGGAGCGGAAGGATGTCGTCTGGCTGATGGCGCGCCAGCACGCCTGGGAAGCGGGCACGTCGTGGATCGCCGAGGGCGCACTGCGTTTCCTCCTCTCGGATTCACCCGAGGCGGCGAAGCTCCGCCGCTCGGTCATCTGGAAGATCCTTCCGATGATAGATCCCGACGGCGTCGCTTCCGGCGCGGTTCGCTTCAACGCGAACGGGTACGACGTCAATCGCAACTGGGACGCCGTCGATGAGCGCCTCATGCCCGAGATCGCCGCCGCCCGCCGCGCGATCTTCGCGTGGTTGGACTCCGACCGCCGGATCGACCTTTTTCTCGCCCTCCACAACACCGAATCGGCCGACTTCATAGAAGGTCCACTCGCGCAGGGCGGTGAGCCTGTCCGCACCCTGGCGTCCCGATTTGCTCACGCGCTGGCGCGCACCGCATCGTTCTATGCCACCGGTCCGCCGCGAGACGCCGGACTCTCCACCACCCCCGGCATGAAAGGCCGCATGACCGTGAACCAGGCTCTTTTCCACGAGCGCAACATTCCCGCTTTCCTCATGGAGACAATGGTTGACCGCAACCCAAAACTCGGCCGCCCGCGCACCACCGAAGATAACTTGGCGTTCGGCGCCGAGCTCGTGCGCGCGATGGCCGCGTCACTCCCTCCGGCCCGGTGAGGACCACCGATTCCGGTACAATGGCTCAAATCCTCCGATGAAGTACAGATACGAAGAGTTCACCTGGCCGGAGATCCTGGAGGCTGTCGGGCAGCGCCGGGTTCCGGTCCTGCCCGTCGGCACGATCGAGCAGCACGGCCCGCACCTGCCCCTCGTCACCGACGTGCTCTGCGCCTCGGAAATGGCCCGCCGCGCCGTCGAGCGGATTCCTTACGAAGCGATGCTCCTGCCGCCCGTATACTACGCCTTCAACGAGCACCACCTCGATTTCCCCGGTACCATTGCGATCGAAGGCGCGACGTTCATTAATTACGTCACCGACATCGGAAAGAGCTTGGCCCACCACGGCTTTCGCAAGATCCTGCTCGTCAACGGCCACGGCAGCAATGTCCCGTTCCTGGACGTCGCCGCACGCAACATCACCAACCACTCCGACGCCATTTGCGCCATGGTTCCTTGGTGGAACTTGATCCCGAAGGAGCTATTCGACGAACTCCGCGAATCCGAATGGCCCGGCGGCATGGCCCACGCCTGCGAACTAGAGACCTCCGTACTTCTCTACCTCCGTGGCGATCTCGTCCAGATAGATCTCGCGCAGCGCGACTTCCCTGAGCAGCGTTCCGAGTTCTTCTACTGGGACTTACAGAAAGCCTCACCGGTGTACTTTCAGGAGTTTTTCAGTCGCTATTCGCGCACCGGCACACTCGGCGATCCCACCAAAGCCAGCGCCGAAAAGGGACGTCGCTTCGTCGATGCCGTCGCCGACCGCCTTGTCGCGCTCATCCAGGATTTCCGCGGCCACACCATCGAACCGCGCATCGACCACCACTGAAAGCTGAGGGCTAAGAGCTGACAGCTACTTCTTCTTCTGCTCCTTCTTCTCGCCTTCCACCTCCACATTGAGGTGCGCCACCGCCTTCAGCCCTTCGTCCCCGGTTCGCTCTACCCGC
>JAEHDI010000583.1 GCA_016880505.1 Bryobacterales bacterium
AGCGCATCCCCCTGCGGGTCCTCGTCATCACCGGCCAGACCGATCTGCCGTACCACGACTGGACGAAGACCACGCCATTTCTCAAACGCGTGCTCGAGAGCACCGGACGTTTCGAAGTGACCGTACTCGACAATCCGAAGACGCTCTCCGCCCCGACGTTCGCCGGCTACCAGGCGGTGATTCTGAACTACAACGGGCCGCGCTGGGGAGCGGAGCCCGAGAAGGCGCTCGAGGATTTCCTGCGCGCGGGCGGCGGAATGGTCGCCTTCCACGGCGTCTCGTACGGCGCGTTCCTCGGGATGGAGCAGGACGCGAACGGGCGGTTCCAGTGGTCCACGAAGCCCGACGCGGAGTGGAAGGCATACAAGGAAATGATCGGAACCACCTGGGAGCCGGCCAACATCGGCCATTCGGCCCGGCACGAATTCCGCGTCAAGTTCGCGGATCCCGATCACCCGATCACGCGCGGCCTCGGCCCCGACTACCTGATCGACGACGAGCTGTACCACAAGATGGCCCACATGCCGGGCATACGGGTGATCATGACCGCTTACAGCGACCCGGCGAAGCGCGGCACCGGCAAGGACGAGCCGATCGCATGGACGGTCTCCTTCGGGAAGGGACGCGTGTTTCACACGACCAACGGCCACGACCTCCGTGCAATCAACACTTGGGGCTTCCTGACGACGTTCGCCCGCGCTCTCGAGTGGGTGGCGACGGGCGAAGTGACGCTGACGGACAAGATCGACCCGGTCATACCGTAGGCAGCGAAGAATCGCCTGCGTCAGCTCCTGGCCTTGAACGCCTTGTACTGTTCGCGAATCTCGCGGAGCTGGAGGGAATGGCCTTCCGGGTGTTCGGCATAGATGCGGAGAAGGTCGAGCAGCGTTATCTTGCCGTGTTCGGAGTGCGTGCCGATTCGCTCCCACGTCTCGGGCGGCAGCGGCTTCAGAAGCTCGTAGTTCTCCGCGCGGGTGCGGCGGAAGGTTTCGAGAGCCTGGGAGATCTTGCGCCGGTTGTAGTCGAGGTTCCTCGCCCAGGCGTCCTGGTCGTACGAGATGATCGTCGGGTTCTCTTCGGCGATGATGCGGCGGAAGCGGTCGGCCACGACAATTTCGCTGTCGGCGAGGTGGCAGAGGATCTGCCGGATGCTCCACCGGTTTGGTGCGGGCGAGTAGTCCAACTCGGCTCCCGCGGCCCCTGTGATGGCGACGGCGATCAGTTCGGCGCCGCGCCGGAAGCGTTCCAGGAGTTCGGCCAGTTCGCTCATGCTTTCTAGCCTACACGGCGGATCACCGTGCGGACTACTGTGCACCGGAGACTTCCGCGAGTCGAACGGTCCGGTGACGTCGATCTTCCTCGATCCGCGCTTGGCGCGCCGGATCAGCCCCTTTGCCTGCAAGGCGAGAAGATGGCCGGAGACGCCGTTCGGACTCCGGATGCCGAATTCCCGCTGGATCTCGGGGATCGATGGAGTGCAGCCGTTGTGGCGGCGATAATCGAGGATGAAGTCGTAGATGCTTTGTTGCCGCGTGGTCAGCATGGGCGTATAAGGAGTTTCTCATGTCAGGCTTTCCACTGTTTGACGCGCCTGCGTCCTTCGATCGCGCCGGCCTGGCTGAGAAGCTGCGCCGGCTGGCTTCAGAGCATGTGTGGCTTGGCACGAGCTCGTGGAAGTACGAGGGCTGGCTCGGACAAATCTACACGCGGGAACGATACCTGACCCGCGGACGTTTCTCGAAGCGAGCCTTCGAAGCCGAGTGCCTGAAGGAGTACGCCGAGACGTTCCCGATCGTCTGCGGCGACTTTTCGTTCTACCAGTTCCCTTCGGAGGAGTACTGGCGGAAACTGTTTCTCTCGGCGCCGTCGGAGCTGCGCTACGCCCTCAAGGTCCCGGAGGAGGTCACGGTGAAGGTCTTCCCAGATCACGCGCGGTACGGGGCGCGCGCGGGTCTTGAGAATCCCACGTTTCTTGACGCCCACCTTCTCGAAAACGCCTTCCTCCGCCCGCTGGAGCCGTACCGGAGCCAGCTTTCGGTGTTGATCTTCGAGTTCGGCACGTTTTCCCGGCAAACGTACGAGACGGCGCAACGGTTCGTTGACGACCTGGACCGGTTTCTGGAGGCGCTGCCGGCGGGTTTCCGGTATTCGGTCGAGATCCGAAACCCGGAGTATCTGGGACCGGAGTATCTCGGCTGCCTTCGCGCGCACAACGTTGCCCATGTGCTGAATGTCTGGGAGCGTATGCCGGGCGTGGGCGCGCAACTCGCGGTCCCGGGCATTTTCACGAGCGACTTCACGGTCTGCCGCGCGCTGTTGCGGCGCGGGCGCGCGTATGCGAAGGCGGTGGATCTCTTTACGCCGTACGACCGCGTGCAGGAGCCGCTGCCGCGGGCGCGCGAGGCGCTGCGAGAGCTGATCCGCCGGGCCCGCGAGCACCGTATTGAGGCGTTTATCTTCGTGAACAACCGGCTCGAGGGCAACGCCCCGGAAACGATCCGTGCGATCGTGGAGGACTGAGAGGTTTCGAGCGGAGCTGCTGCCGGGTCCAACAAGCGATCTTCGCCCAGCGGAGTTTCTTCCTGAAGGTCCTTGTCCGGACCGGGGCCGATTCTGCCGGGAACC
>JAEHDI010000584.1 GCA_016880505.1 Bryobacterales bacterium
CGGCAAGCGTTGCTCCGATATAATCTCTATATGCGGAGGATCGCAGCGTTTTCCGTTTGCCTGCTGCTTGCCTGCGGGTGTGCACACACACAGACAACTCTGACTCTCTCACCCATTGAGGTGACATTTCGCTCCGTGTCCCGCGGATTTGTCGACTATCCGCGAAAGATCTCGGTGAGTGCAAGTGGCAGTTGGGCCGCAAGCATCCCAGGTGACATCCAGTGGCTCAGTGTCGCTCCGGCCACGGGGCAGGGGTCCGGCATGGTGACTCTGTCGCTGGTTGGCTGGGCTGTTGGGACACTGACAACTGGCGATCACGTTGCGGATGTCGTGGTCACTCTAGGCGACACAGTGGCGAAGATCAAGGTGACCGCTACCGTAGTCCCGGCCGCACCAAAGCCCACCTTCAGCTACCTTGCCGGCCCGCACCAGTGTGAACAGCCTGAGGGCTACGACGACGCAGCCACCTGTATTGTTCCTGGTGAGAAGCCCCCTGGGGACTTCGCTCCCCCTCCCGTGCGCCAAAGCTATGTCGATCCCAATTTCGGTGCGGTTGTCCGCCTCCTTTCAGGCTCCCGCTACAATCATGCGTACTCGACACCATCTCCGATGAGTGCGGCGAACAAATACGTCTACCTTCTCGGGGCCGACGGCCTAGACATATTCTCCGCACCGACCTCCAGCTTGGCTTTCGGGAAGGTTGAGGGCAACGTCAACACAGGGCTGTACTGGGATTCCTACAACGACGACCTGTACTACTGGATTGATGGTGCGACAGTCAAAAAACGTGACCTCCGGAACCGGAAAACGACGACTCTCGTGGACTACTCCCGCGCGCCTTATGGGTTCAATTCCATCACGGCTGGTGGTACCGGAGATACCTCCAAAGACAACTGGCTCGCATTCTGGGCGCCCAACCAGAAACAGGTGTGCGCACTTGACCTAAGCCGTGTGAAGACATACTGCGGAAGTTACTCCGACATCGGTGGCGTTCCCTTCTCCTTTATTGACTACACATTGGTCTCGAAAGGCGTTGACAGCGCCAGCGGGAAGCGGTACGTCCTGCTGATGGCCAACCCTTCCTTGGCGGCGTTCTCTGTCAATCTCGCCTCTGACAGGCTCGAGTTGGAGTTTCGCGGACCGGAGCGCCCGGAAAGCAACGGCAATCACAACGGGATTTGTGAGCCTGGTGAGAGCTGTTTGGGTGCACCTCACGCCGATGTTTTCGAGAACACCGATGGCGCTCAGTACATGGTTGCCACATGGGACACGGAAACGCCATGCGAGCGGAGTCTCGTTACGCTCCAGATCAGCAAGGGAGCATCGATGTTGATGCCTGTAGAACTCGGTGGTGGCAGAAGGAAGATCATGACCCTCTTTCGCTGCGGAGTTCCGTGGAGCGACGATCACATTGGATGCGCAAAATCCGGCCCTTACTGCGTCATCTCGACAAACTACGTCGGGCTTCGCGACCCATCCGATCAGACTCCGATTCAGCGGACTCCGCACTTATCCGAGATCTTTGTAATGCGGGGAAACGGCGCCGAGATCCGCCGGCTGGCCCAGCACCGCAGTGTCCGGTTCAAGAATGAGGAGGCTCAAGCGTATTGGACGTACACCCGGGCAGCCATCGCAAACGACGGCGCATACGTGATTGCGGATTCCAACTTCGGCGTCCCCAACGAGCAACGGGTGATGCTGATCCAGACTGGCTTTGGAAAGCCGAAGGTTGTTTCCTCGGGAGTTGTGAATGGGGCAAGCTTTGTCGAATCCATCGCTCCCGGTTCCTACGTGTCGATCTTTGGGTCGAACCTTGTGCCCTCAGGTTGCACCGCGCTCGCCGACCGTTTCCCTCTGCCTGAAACCCTCTGCGGCACAACGGTCACCCTGAACGGACAGCGTGGTCGCCTGACTTACGCCAGTTTTGAGCAGCTAAATTTCGTGACGCCTCAGTCGCTGGCGCCCCGCTCTGCTACGGAAATCCTTGTGTCTCGGGCCGAAGACGCTTCGGATCCCGTGTCGCTTGACCCCACGGCTGTGCTCGAAACAGCGCCGGCGATGTTTGCGTATGTCCTAGAAGATTCTGTCCTTCGGGCCGTAATTCAAAATCACGACGACTACTCTCTGAACGGTCCGCTTCGCGGTGATATTGGGTCCAGACCCCTGCGCATAGGGGAGTTCGGTATCTTGTACGCGAACGCTTTAGGTTCCACCGATCCTCCCGTGCCCGACGGCGCTGCCGCCCCCAAAGAGCCTTTATCCCGTACCCTCCACCAGGTCGATGTGTTCGTCAATGGCGTGCGCCAGCACGTCGACTTTGCTGGGCTCGCACCATTTTGGTGTGCTCTCTATCAGATCAATTTCAAACTCGACCCTGCCACACCGGTCAGGGGCGGGGATCAGGACGTGGTCTGGCTGTCGGTGAACGGGATGGAGAGTCCACACTTGTCGATCAGCCTGTCGCTCCCTGTGGGCTGATGCCTCCCTTTCAGGGCCATCGATCGCCCGTGGATCAGCTAGGAATGCTGTTCCGGTGATGAATAAGGCTCGAATGCTCAGACGGACCCTACTGCTTCTACTTGTGTTGTTTCTGTTACCCAGTTCCTACCGTATATACATACGGAAGTATTACATCTGGCTCCCTGATTACATCCACACGTCACTGAGACCACAGGAGGCGGTCCGCCGCCCAGTCCACGTCTTCTTCCTTGTTGCTGATCACTTTGAGCCCGAAAAACGGAGGGAACTTCTCGCCTGGTGGGAACGCGACTATCCGGTTCTGGCGGCTCGGCACCGGGACAGCAGTGGTAGGCCCGTCCAACACACGTGGTTTTACCCGGGCGAGCAGCCGAGCGAGACGAATATGGCAGCTCTGCAGAGACTGGTCGGGAAAGGATATGGTGAAGTCGAACTCCACTACCACCATGGCAACGACGATCTTGCGTCGGCGAGCAGGAAGTTCTCTGACGCCGTCGCCCGATTCCAACAGTACGGGTTTCTGAGAACCGTCGATGGTCGCACCCGCTTCGCCTTCGTTCACGGCAACTGGGCGCTTGACAACAGCGAGGATCCATCGCGATGCGGTGTGAACCGTGAACTGGCCCTCTTGCGTGAGTTGGGCTGCTTTGCCGACTTCACATTTCCGGCGCTCTGGCGCGAGGCGCAGCCTGCTTGGGTGAACAGGATCGCCATGGCCACAG
>JAEHDI010000585.1 GCA_016880505.1 Bryobacterales bacterium
ATCTACAGCGACGACGGCGGCAAGAGCTGGAGCCTGGGTGGAGTGGCCGGCGAGAAAACGAACGAATCAGCGGTCGTCGAGCTGAGAGACGGCACGCTGTTGCTGAACATGCGGAGTTACCACAGCAGGAACCGGCGCGCGGTCGCCCACAGCGGCGATGGCGGGCTGACGTGGTCCGATACCTCGTTAGCCGAGGAGTTGATCGAGCCCGTCTGCCAAGCCAGCCTGATCCGCCTCGCACCGGGCTCGAAGAACGACGGCCGCCTGCTGTTTTCGAATCCAGCCGACGTGAAACGGGTCAGGATGACAGTGAAGCTGAGTCTGGACGAAGGCAGCACCTGGCCGGCGGCACGGCTTGTCCACAAAGGCCCGTCCGGATACTCTTCGCTGGCGGTGCTGCGGGATAAGTCGATCGGCCTCCTCTACGAACGGGGTGACACGCGTTACTATGAGCGGATCACATTCGCCCGATTCACGCTGAAATGGCTCACAGAGGATAAGAAATGACGCTCCGAGAGATTTTTCCCGCCGTTGTCACACCAAGCGAGTTCCTCCGCACTTCCTGAGAATTGGTCCGTCCGCAGAACCCTGGACTGAGTAGCCCAAGCCTACAGCGGTTCCACCGGCAGCGAGCGGAGCAGCGCGTTCAGTGCCTCCGTGATGGCGAACGTATGCCCTGGACCGGATTGCCGCCGAAACAGGCGAATGAGGCTACCGCCGGGGGCGGGCTGCCATTTCGTCCTGCCGTCATCGGTGATGGTAACCGAGACCGGATCGAGCGCCAGTAACTGCATTTCGGCGCCGGCGGGCGCTTTCGCCGCCGAAACGAACCGCCACCCCTCCGTCGTCTTTGCCAGGACCCTCCCCGCCGCCAAAGCCATCGACGCCGTCGACCACATGTGCCTCTCTCCCTGCATCAGCATCGCACCGGCGGAACCTCGACCCTGCTCGCGCAACGCGCGCAGAAGATCGCCGCGGCCGTTCGCGGCAAAGCCGTGGACGAACCATCCGAGCAGCGGCTGCGGCAGGCCGCGGAACAGATCGGCATGGGCGGCTTTCCAATACGAATTCCGCTCCGCCGTGTTCAGCGCAACGGAACGATTCGGTCCCGCCGCGGCGCAGGGATACCAATCAATCGGAAGACCGCTACGGAATAGCCCCACGTACGCCGCCACGTCGATCATGACGTTGTACTCCGAAGCGTCATCTCCGCTCGAGCCTGCATTCACAACGACGCTCCTCACTTTGCGGCGCAGAAGGTCGGGATCGCGGTTGAACGCCGCGGTCACGATGCGCGCGCTGCCGAGCACCGTCACGACCACCGGCTCCGGGCTCTCTCGAAGCGCTCGCAGCAGCAGATCGATCGCCGCCTGCTCGCGGCGTGGACGGTCTGTCGCGGGGTCCGCTGGCGATTTCAACGGCGCGGCTGGACCCGCAGCCACGGGCGCGCTTCTTCCTGTCACGTAGCAGAGCTGGACGACCGGCACGAAGCCGGGCTCGCGGTCCGGCTCGCCCGCCGCAGTCGACTGCATGACAGCTCGATCCAACAGCACCGCTCGGATGTCGAACTCATCGAGCGCGAACAGAGTCGCGAGATCCAGATGATCGTCGGGATCGGCGGGCGGATGGAACAGGTCCGTCGTGTGAATCAGCGGAACCTTCTCCGCTCCGGCCGCATAAGCGGGAGCGAACAGGATGATGAGCAGAGCGATGACGGAACGCATAGACCTGTATCGTACACCGCGTCTGTCGCCTTACCTTGACTGTGCATAGAGCGGGCGATAATCTGGGACGCGACAATCCGAAACACAGGAACTTTCATGAAGATTCGTAGCGCTATTCTGTTGCTGACCATCTGTCTCGCCGGCCTCCGCCTCGCGGCGCAGGGCGGCGCTCCCTCGGCGAGGGAGGAAGGCGGCCTTTGGGTCGCAGCCAACGAAGGCCTGGAGATCGCAGTCGACAAGAACACGGGCGCGATACGGCGGCTGATGGATCGTGCCTCCAACGAGGATTACTGCAATCAAAAGGTGAAAGGTGCGGTGCCGGCACGCGAATTCGAAGTCGGCGAGCGCGTCGCGGGAATCACGCTGTACGATGAGCTGGCGAACCGCGAGTTCTCCGATCTCGCGGAGAACGCCACCGTCACCGCGACCCGTGCCGGCGACGCCGGAGGGTCGGTGTCTCTCTCGGTCGACAAGACGTTCCCCGGTGCGGACTTCACCGTGACGGAAACGTTCACCCTCGGCGCGGATCATCTCCGTTGGGATGTCCGGCTGAAGAAAACCGTGGGCAAGGACCGGACGGTTCGCGTGATCCAGTTCGCACCACTGCCGCTCGGCCGCTACCGAGGCTGGGCGCCGATCTCCGACTCGATCCCGATGAAGCCCTACATGCCGTGGGCGGTCGAATACGGCCAGTCCGTCTCGGGCTCCGTAGGCGAGGCGCGGTGGCGCACCAACATCCCGATGGTCGTCTTCTATTCGCGGGAGAAAAAGCGTGCCATCTCCTTTACTTCCGCCTTCGAGGTGCCGGCCGTCCGCGTCCGTTTCCTGAACAACACCGGAGCAAGCGCCGATTTCCACTGG
>JAEHDI010000586.1 GCA_016880505.1 Bryobacterales bacterium
AGCGAAAATCCCCCTTTCTCATTTGGTCGCCAACCTTGGATGAAGTCTTCATACGAATACGACTGGTGAAACTGGACCATTTGAACCTTATTTGGCTCCAACGATTCGGATAAAGCGTGGGCCAGTTTCTTAGCGATGAAACTTTTGCCAGGCTCGCGTTACTTCGTAGCCCAGGCAAGGCCTTAGGGTGACGCAAACTAGAGCTGCCGAGCCACCCAATCGCGGCGCCTGCGCCGACACACACCGGTGCGGAATCTGGGATATCCTTCGCTTTCTGACGCGAGCGCCGTTGCGCGCGAGCCTGCACCGCGCCCCCGCGCGCTCGCCGACGCCGTCGCGGTCTGGAGACTCCAGTTGATCAACTCTTCGCGCTTCTGCACTTGGCCGCGACCGCGCTCCGCGTGGCTGTCTGCGTGCTCGACGATTTCGTTCTACTACGTCCATAATTAATGAAGAATTCATCTCCGCCCGCTGGGAATTCGACGAGGCTGGCAACCGGCTTGCACCCTAATCACACAAGCATGCGCAACCCACTGCAGAAAAATCGGGACGGCGTATCACCATCTGTGTACTTCTTTCCGGCTGGGGGCAAATAGTACCCAAGCAAAGCGGGGGCCCTCGGTACGGATTGGCGGATTCACGGCTGAGCCTTGACGTTCGCTCCAAATGCCCGGGCATGAGGGGCCGCGAGGTCTGGCAATGAACAACCCCTATGCGGAACAATTCCGATCGAAGGAGACAAACATGTATACGCGGTCGACGTTTCAGGTCGTGCTGACGGCCAGCTTGTTTACTTTTTTGTTTCCCTTGGCAAGCGTTGCACAACAAATGACGCCCGCTTTCGGGCCCACGAAATACACTCGTAGCACCGCTGTGCCAGAGACCTTTACTGAGACGTTCGGGCACTGCGGAAGCGCTGCCTGCCAAATTGTCGTCGTGAATGGGAATGAAGATGGCACTGGACGCATCAGCAGTGCCTCGATTCTTCTGAACGGTGAACGGATCGTCCGGCCCAGCGACTTCAATCAGCGGGTGGGCCGCATCGTGAAACCTGTCGTCCTCTCCGGCACGAATGAACTCACGGTCACACTCGCGTCCGACCCAGGCGGGTTCCTGACTGTCACCGTGGAATGTACCGCACCACCGGCGAACCTTGCGCTCGGTGCGACTGGCGTGAATCTCCTGGCGCCGGGAACGCTGTTGTCGGCGGTCCCCATCGCGAACACCGGGACAGTCTCCGCCGAAAACGTGCAACTGAGTAAAGTCGCCCTGCCCGGCGCGGTGCTCACGGTTCCGGGATCGCTGCCCTTCGCGCTGGGCTCAATCGTTGCCGGCGGCTCCGTCGTGCTCAACACGGAATTCTCCGGTGAATTCGCGCCCCTCGCAAGTTACCCGCTCCAAATCGGCGGAACCTACTCTGTTGGGGACGCCACGTACTGCTTTGAGTTGACCGGTGACCTCGTAGTGCCGCCTGCCGCGCCAGGCTCCGCGCCGCTTGGCTCGGTGCAGGTCTCGTCGAACCAGGTGAGCGGCGCGCCGTTTCCTCCTCAGCCGCCTGAGTTTGGTGATGAAGTCAATGGTCAGCAATGGACGGTCCCGACCGCGCCCTTCGAGCCCGGTGCGCCGCCGCCGGGCAGCACCTCCGTCCTTCCATCGCCCCTAGGCGGTGCGTTGGCCAACGCCTTGGGTCCGGCTCCTTTGGCCGACCCGCCCGCGATCGTGTTCAACGTCAACCACGGATTGGGCATATCCAACGTCGGCGGCACTGCCGAGCCCAGCGGCGCGAGCGGCGGCGGTGTCGTCTTCGTTACTGCGAACTCTACTGCGGCGTATTCCACTGACGACGGGAGTACTTTCACGCAGCTGAATCCGACAACGATCTTTCCGAACGATGCGATCGGGTTCTGCTGCGACCAGATTGTCCAGTACATTCCAAGTGTCGATCGTTTCGTGTGGCTGCTGCAGGGGGGTGGACTGCGAGGGTATAGGCTGGCAGTTGCTAGCCCGGCGCAGATCATCGCCAGCGGCGGAACCGCCTGGACGTATTGGAATTTGCCAGCGACTCTGTTTGGCTCGTGCTCGGGGTTCGACTATCCCGATATGTCGCTTGGAAACAACTTCCTTTACATGAGCTGGGATGCCGGATTCGGAGGCTGCAACGGCGGATTGCAGGTGTCGCGGACGTCGTTTGCGGGTCTCCAGGCGGGCGGGACGATCACGATCGAGTTCACCGATCCGGCCAACGGGCCGATGGCCTGGGGTAGTCACCTCATGCAGAACACTCTGGACGAGGTCTTCTGGGCTGGTCACAACAACAACAAGAACATGCGCGTGTTCTCTTTGAGAGAAGATTCCAACACGTACTTCTGGCGCGACGTGGGCATCGCGAGCTGGGCGAATAACACACCGCTCACCTCGCTCAGCCCCGACAACCAGAACTGGATCAATTTCCTGTTCAACCCCACCACGCAGAATCCAGGCGGCGGGTTCCCCGCCAATGCCGTCCTTGGCGCCACGCGGGCCGGCAACCAACTCTGGCTTGCCTGGAGCGCCGGCACCGACGGCAACTTCCCGCAACCGCACGTCGAAATGGTAACGCTCGATCGAAGCAACGACTTCAACAAGACCCAGCAAGTGCAGATCTGGAACCCGGATTATGCGTTCGCCTATCCGGCTTTGGCCACGAATGCGTGCACCAGCGAGGTCGGTTTATCGTTCGAGTTCGGCGGAGGCGGTAATTACGAGAACCATGTCGTCGGATTCTGGGGCGACTTCGTGGCCTACATTACAACCGGGAGCAACGTGGGCTCGACGCGCTTCGGGGACTACGTGAGCATCCGGCAGGCGCCTCCGACGGCGGAGAATCCCGGAAACCTGTTCACGGCCTTCGGCTACGGACGAAACAGTGTTCCACCGCCGGGCACAGGCGCAACTTCGGATGTCCACTACGTGCTATTCGGACGTCCGGCGTCGTCGTGCGTGATCATCAAGTAGCAGCACGAGCTCGAAGGCTGAACCAAAAGCAGTTCGTTTCGAAACGTCGGGCAAGAGGTGGGGCGGATTTCCGGCTAAGTTGCTTGCCTCTTGCCCCGTCGACCATTTTGCCCACCTCGGCGGCAGCTCGCCCGAAGTCCTTATGCGATTCGCGCCAGCCTCTGCCTTCCAAGCCGAGCGTACAGTGCAAGGCCGATTTTATCGCTCGCGGCGATGGACTCCTTGAGCATTGCTTTGGCAGCGTCGACGTCTTCAGCGCCTCCGCGCTCGGCGAGCATGTCGGCGTACCAGTATCGGGCGATCGGCTGTGCTGTAACGTAGGGGACTGCCTCCATGCGCGCGATCGCGGCGCGATGGTGCTCTTCGGCGCGCGTCCAGTTGCCGGCGCAGGCCGCCGCGATCCCCGCGGCGGTCCGGACAGGAAACCCCACATAGTTGCAATCCCACTCGGTGGCGATCTTCTCAGCTTCGGTCTGCAAACGTCCGGCCTCTTCGCGGAGCCCACTGAGACACAGCGCTTCCGTGAGGCCGAGAACGGCGTGCCACGCCCCGGACCCCCGGCTGGCTCCCGGCCGGGGTAGGAATCGCATCGCGGCGGTGCAGGCATCCGCCGCGCCTTCCCTCGAAGCTGCAGTCATGCCCAAGGCCAGCAGGCCCTCTGGAAAACCACTGAAATGGGTTGTTGGGCCGCAAGCGGCTCTGGTCAGGAGCGAGAGGCCCTCCTCGGTCTGGTCTCGATAGAGAAGGATGCCACCCAGGCCCGTTTCGACAACGAAGTGCCATCCAAAATGACAGGATTCCCCAAACGCTACAGCTTCTCTGGCCGCTCGCTCGGCACTCTCAACGTCCCCCTTGGCAAGGTACACTACCGGCAGGGCAGTGAGCGCGCAAGACTTCGCCACGTCATGTCCGACCTGCGCCGCGCGCGGGATGGTCTCGAGAATAAGCCTCTCCGCCTCCGCCGGCCGGCCGCAGCAGAGCGGCTGCCAAAAGAGTCCAATCGCGACATCGGCCAGCGACCAGACATCGCCCGATTGTTCGAAGATCCGGGCCGCTTTTCGTGCGGCCGCCTCACAGAGATCCAACTGACCGGCTTCGTAGCGAGTATACATTTCCTGCTCGGCGGCAAAAGCAATGACGCCGGGGGGCAACTCATTCTCGGAGAGCTTGTGAAGTTCCTCGAGAAGCTCAAGACCCCTATCGATTTCACCAGCCGAGCCGGCGCTATTGGCTTGCATCGCCAACAAATGGCATCGGATGGCAGCCGGGGCATCCTTGGCGTGTCGAGCGGCGCGATCGACGACCGCCCTGACGTCCTGCAATTGCCCAGCCCGCATGAGGAGAATCGCGAGCGGGGCGCAGGTCTCAACGAACCGCACGTGGTCGCCCAGCGAGTCGAAGAGCGCCAGCGCGCGCTCATACTCCTGAACGGCTTCTTGATTCCGCGACAGGCTCCGCAGCACGGCCCCGCGCCGGGCACGCAGATCAGCGGCGCGCACCGTGCGTTCATTGTCAAGCAGGGAAACAGCGTGGTCCAGGTGATCAAGAGCCTCTTCGTGAGCCGCCGCCCCGCTCGCCTGCCTCGCAGCCTCCGAAAGGAAGTGGATAGTCTTTTCCTGATCCACGGACGATCCCGCTTGGTACAGATGATGCGCCAGCGCGGAGACGTGCTGGTCAATGCTGGCAACGTATACCCGCTCCATTGCGTCGGCCACCCGCGCATGCAGGCGCTGACGGCGGGGCAACGACAGCGTCTCAGAGAGCGTCTGCCGAACCAACTCATGGACGAAGCGGTAGAGGGTCTGACGGCCTGCTGCTTGCGTCTCCACCAGGCATGCGCGTTCGGCTTCCTCTACGGCCTCCAGAGCGGCGTCTGGCCGAGCCTTCTCCAGGTCCTCCAGCAGTTCCAACGGGAACACCCGGCCGATCACCGCTGCCGTCGTCAGGATTCGCCGCGCGTCCCCGCTCAGCCGCTCCAGGCGCCGCCCCAGCACCAGCCGAACGCCTTCCGGCACCTGCAGTTGGTCTATGCGGAGACTCGGGCGGAACGCGCCCTTCTCGTCGAACAGCTTCCCTTCCTCCGCCAGATGACGGAACACCTCTTCGACGAAAAACGGATTGCCTTCGGTCTCTTCGAACACCACGCGCGCCAGCGACGGTGGCGGCTTCTGCGAACTGAGCGCCGCCAGCATCTGCTCCACTCCGCCCACCGGCAAACGCCGCAGCAA
>JAEHDI010000587.1 GCA_016880505.1 Bryobacterales bacterium
ATGTTCGATTATTTCACTGCTTCCTGTCCTCGGGGTTCCCGAGGCATTCCGTTGGGTCGAATTCTCGAAGGAGCCGCCACCGCAGCGCCAAAAACCAGAAAACCGGGGATCGAGAGGGACTGAGACTAATTTCGCCTTTCGAAACTTCTGTATCGTGCACTTAGTGCCGGTAGGCCGGACCACCTTCCCATCGCAGGTGGGTGTCGGCTGAGGCTCCATCGGCCCTCGCGGTGCTCGCCGCCAGTTCCTCGATGCCCGCGTTGACCGCCGTCATTCGGTTGGTCAGCACAGTCCAGGGGGTCCCATCCAGGCGCACGAGACCGTAGTTGCTGTTTTCGCCGCCCCATCCGCCCGGGCTGCGCGTGCCTTGCCCCTCCTTGGGCTGGTCACGGTATTTGAACCAGAAATACCCAACGCAAGCCGGCAGGCGCGCCAGATCCTCCGCGTATGCGGCGAACAGGTCCGCGCGGTCTTCCTGGGTGGCCACCGGCTCGCCCGCGCCGATGGTATTCGGCAGGCCGCTGTCCATCGCCTTGAAGCTGAACTCGGTCACCATGACCGGTTTTCCGGTGAGGCGGGACATTTCGCGCAGCTTGTAAAGGGGGGCACGATGCTCGTAAGTGTTAAACGAGATCAGGTCGAAGTACGGACCGATCGCGCGCGAGAGCGGGATGGGCGCTCGCTCGTTAAATCGGGACCCCAGGATCATGTGATTCCGGTCATGCCGGCGGATAGCGTCCTGGCAGATTTTGCCGTATTGGGCCGCCGCAATCTCCAGGAAGCCGGCCTTGTCTTCCCAGGTGATGTTGTCCGGAGTGTGCCCGCGCTCTTTGATGAACTCCATGGCCTTCCGATAGCCGGGCGAGCCGGGCGGCTTCTTCAGGAACGTCTCCAGCACCGTGTCTTTGGAGCGGATGTCAGGGAACCAGCGCACCTCGTTATCGGTGAAATAGCCGAGCAGCCACGGATCGTTCGCCAGCTTGGGGCACAACTCGGCGGCGCGCCGTTCCACACCCTCGCGGAACGCGGGACTGAAGTAGTCCGGGACAATCCCCAGCAGCCAAAGATCACGTTGGGTGGAGGCGGCCAGGTCGAGGATGACGGTGTAGGCCATTCGCGGCAACAGCCCGGCACGAGCCTGGACCGCGTTGAAGTTCCACCCCTTAAGCCGGCCGGCCAGGTTCTTCGCCTCTTCGGGGGAGGCGTTCCGGTCAGGACCGTACTCGATACCTCCAACGCCTTTGGCAAAGAATACGTTCCCTTCGGGGGTGACCAGCCACCAGCGGCCGTCAATCCGCTCCGCATGGAAGTAACCGGTCTGATGACCCTTCAGTTTCAGCCAGCCGCCGTAGGCGTCGCGTTGCGCCTGCGCGGGCAGGCAAGCCGCCGCCAGCAGGAGGCTCCAGGCGGCAAGCAAAAGGAACCTGGATGGTCGAGTAAGGAACATAGCGCCGGTACAGTATATCGCCATCGTCAGTGCTCAGCCGGCGACCTTCTCCCAGTCCCCGGCTTCGCCGAATTTGAAACCAGCCAGCGTCGGGTCGATGTTCTTTAGCAAGCCGGTCAGCACGCCGCCCGCGCCGACCTCGATGCACCGGTCCACTCCCTGGGCGACGAGGTAGCGGACCGTGTCGAGCCAGCGCACGGGATTCGGGACCTGCTCGTACAGACCGCGCCGCGCCTCCTCACCGGTCCGAATCTCGCGCGCCTGCCAGTTGTTTACGAGCGGAACCCGTAAGTCGGCAAACTCCGTGGCATCGAGATCCGCCGCCAGCCGCTGCTGCGCCGGCTTCATCAGCGGGCAATGGAACGGCGCGCTCACCGGCAGCAGCACCGCCCGCTTCGCCCCGGCCGCCTTCGCCAGTTCCGCCGCCCGGTTCACCGCGCCGGCGTGACCCGCGATCACCACCTGATCTGGCGAGTTCAGGTTCGCCGCCGCCACCACTTCCCCCTGCGCCGCCTCCGCCAGAATGCGCTCCAGCTTCCCATCCGGCAGCTTCAACAGAGCCGCCATCGCTCCGACGCCCACCGGCACCGCCTCCTGCATGTACCGCCCCCGGTTTCGCACCAGCTTCAGCGCGTCGGCGAAGCGCAGGCTCCCAGCGGCCACCAGCGCGGAGTACTCGCCCAGGCTGTGACCGGCCACGTAGTCCGGCTCCAGCCCTTTCTCCCGAAGCACCGCGAAGGCGGCCGCCGACACCGCCACCAGCGCCGGTTGCGTGTTCTCCGTCAGCTTCAATTGCTCCTCGGGGCCCTCGAAACACAGCTTCGAGAGCGGAAACCCGAGCGCGTCGTCCGCCCCCTCGAAGACCCGCTGCGCGGATTCGTACGATTCGGCCAGGCTTTTGCCCATGCCGACGGACTGGGAGCCCTGCCCCGGGAACAGGAATG
>JAEHDI010000070.1 GCA_016880505.1 Bryobacterales bacterium
AGGGGCTTGCCATGAGCCGGCGGCGGCTCGGGATGAAGCGCCAGCCCCGTCAGGGTCACGGCCAACAGCGCAACCGCAAGGAGTGAAGCAGCAATGAAGATCCTCGGCATCTATTTACCTGTCTCTTTCAGAAAGGCGATAATGGCCGCCCGTTCGACAGGGTTATCTAGGCGGAATGCCATGTCGGTGTCAGGAATCACGGTTTCGGGATCCGTCAGCCATTTTTCGAGGACCGTTTCATTCCAGACTACGGCAGATTTCTTGACGGCGTCGGAATAGGGGAAACCGGAGACCGTTCCGGCTTTGCGTCCGACGACTCCGGCAAGGCGCGGTCCGGTCTTCTCGTGGTCGAGCGCGTGACAGCCCGTGCAGCGCTTTTCAAAGGCGGACCGTCCGACGATAGTGTCGCCCTTTGCACCGCCGACGGCGGCGAACGCCGCCAGAAGCGCGGCGCCCGATGCCAGGGCGATGATCGGAATGATCTTCGGTTGCACGCTCATGGATTGTTCTTTCACCCGAGGGGAGTGTCGACGACAGCGAGATGATGGTTGCCGGCGGTGACGTTCACGCTGGTGACGCCGAGCACCTGCCGAAGTCTTTCGGCAGGGACCGTCATCGGGCCGGCGGAGGGAGCGCTGCCGGGCGCGGGTTGCGGGAACGCCGTGGACATCGCGGAATGGAAGGTGACGTTGCCCTCGACCTTTTGCATCACCTGGTGAATGTGCCCGTTGAGCACCGTGACAGAGCCGAAGCGCTTCAGGATCGAGAGAGCCTGCGCGCTGTCCTTGGTGCCCCAGCCCCATTCGGGGTAAACGGACCACAGCGGAATGTGAGCGAAGACGATAATCGGCGTGCTGGCGGTGACGTGGGCGACGTCCTTGCCGAGCCATTCCAATTGCTCCGCGCCGATCGCGCCGAGCCCTTCCAATTGGACGCAGTTGTTGAGACCGATGAAATGTACGCCCTTATGGTCAAAGCTTTGCCAGGTCTTGCCGGCAGTCGATTTGCCGAAGCGCTCGAGAAAAAGTTTGCCGTCGTCGCCGGTGACGTCGTGTTCGCCGGGGACATAGAACACTTCTTTTTGACGAAGGCCCTTGAGGATCTGGTCCAGCGTGTCAAATTCGGTGGCCTTGGCAAGGTGAGTGAGGTCGCCCGTGTGGAGAATCAAGTCCGGCTGCTGGATGGCGGCGTTGATTTGGTCGACGGCCACTTGCAGGGTACCGTTAACGTCAGTATTCGCCGGCTTTTTGAAGCCGATGTGGCTGTCGCTGATCTGAACGAAAGTGAAGTCGGCAGCTTTGGTCTTGCCCTTCTGAGCGCCGAGGAGTTGCGAGCTGGGTACGCCGCTGGTGAAAGACCATACTACGGCAGCGCCGGCCCACTGCATGCATTTCAGAAAGCCGCGGCGGTCCACTTCTTGATCGAGTTTGAGACTCATTCTCGTGTCCTTTCGAGTTTTGGTTGTACGAATCGACGTTTGGCCACGTTGCAGGCCGTGATCGAAGTCGTTTTCAAGTACGAGTTTGGGGCAAGGCGCCCGGGAGGTCGATGGAAGCGGAGTGAAGCGTAGATAGCGTGTGGGTGACACGGTAACCAATTGATTCATTAACGTTTGGCGACAGGAGTGGCATGCGCCCCAACCTCTGGCAAGCCCTGCTGGAGCGGGTAGGCCAGAGCGGCTGCTCACAGTTCGTGAGAGGCGACTGTGGAGCGACAGTTCGGGTCCAGGTTAGACTGTTGTAAGGTCGTTAATTGCAGTGGCACCAGTGGTACCATCCCCGCGTCTGATCCGATTCGGGGTCTTCGAGCTTGATCTGCATTCGGGCGAGCTCCGGAAGCAGGGCCGAAAGATCCGGCTTGAAGGGCAACCGGTTCAGGTCCTGATGTGTCTCCTCCAGAACCCCGGTGAGTTGGTTACGCGCGAAGAGCTTCACCGGAAACTTTGGCCCGCCGACACCTTCGTCGACTTTGAGCATGGTCTCAACGCGGCCGTCAAGAGGCTCCGTCAGGCCCTCAACGACTCGGCGGGTAACCCTCGATTTGTCGAGACTCTGCCGCGGCGCGGCTACCGGTTCATCGCTCCGACGCAGGCCGTCGCCGTGACCGGAGATGAGTCAGTGGTCCAGGTGGCTGCCGCCGTTACAGAAGTGCCTCCAACCCCAGACCTGCCCGAAGCAAAAGATCAGGATCAAGTTCACCTTTCTGAGAAGACCGTTCCACTTGTGCGCCAGCGCTGGCCGCGTGCCTGGAAGTGGTCCGGCTTCGCCTTACTCGTGATGCTCGCAATCTTAGCGGGCTGGATACTTCGCCCAGGGAGTCACCAACCACCCGCCATTCGGTCTCTGGCAGTGCTTCCACTGGAAAACCTGTCCGGCGATGCATCGCAGGATTATTTCTCTGATGGCATGACCGAC
>JAEHDI010000588.1 GCA_016880505.1 Bryobacterales bacterium
AGGGCAAATCGAGGTCACTTGGAACGGCGGCAGCGCCCGGTTTTTGATGCCCTGTACCGGCTCAGCGTGAAATGGAGAACGGGCGTTCTCCGTTAGTGAGCATTCCGCCCTTCGGGCGGGGATTTTCAAGGCATCTGGGTCTACCGATCCGATGTGATTTTGGGAAGGGCGCGAAAGGCGACTTCCGCGCCTGCCTAGATCGTCTCGATGAGCCCACCAGGCTATCCCTCGGCATGGTTGCGTCCCCGCAGAGCCTGCTTCCGTTTCACCTGGCAGAGTCATTGTAACTCCGAATCTCAGGCCGCCTGTTGACGGCGCAGTTGTCGCTGACGCCGCGCCTCCTCCAACTTGCGATCGCGCGCGTCGTGGATCTCTTTCTGCCGACCGGCCAGCATGTCGGCCGGCGTCACGAATCCAATGGCGCTGTGCAGCCGCACGGTGTTGTAGTGGTCCACATACTGCTGGATCAAGCGCCGCGCATCCTCCGGCGTCAGCGGCGTTCCGGGCCGGATGCATTCCCCCTTCAATGATTTGTGCCAGCGCTCGATTTTTCCGTTCGATTGCGGATAGTAAGGCGCGGTTCTGACGTGCGTCATGCCCGCGATGCGAATGAACTCCTTAAAGTCCCGGGCAATGAACTGCGGCCCGTTGTCGGAGATGATTCGTGGCCGCGCCTCCGGGTATTTCTCCCTGGCCGCTTGCAGAATGATTTCGATGTCGGCCTCCGTCATGCGCTCCCGCAGATCCCAGTGCACGATCGAACGGCTGAAACCGTCCAGCACGCTGCACAGGTAGTAAAACGTCCCCGCGATGTTGATGTAACTCACGTCGATATGCCAGTGCTGATGCGGTTGGGGCGGTTGCTCGAACCCCGTCCCCTTCCTTGACGGCTTCAGGTTCCATTTCCGCAGCAGCCCCGTCCGGCTCAGCACCCGCCACACGCTGGCCGGGCTAACCGCCACGATGTCGGCGTCCAGCATCATGAAAGTCAACCGTCGGTAGCCCTCCAGCGGATTCTTCAAATGGAAGGCGACGATCGCCTGCTTCTCCCACTCCTCCAGCCAAAAGTCCCGGGGAACCCAACCGTTGTGCTCGTTGGCGCGACCGTAGCGTTCTCGCCAATCATAGAACTTACTGCCGGTCACGCCCAACCATCCCAGGAATCGTCCGACGCCGATCTCGCTGGCTTCCGACCAGCGCCGCACGAAATCCACGATCTGGTCCCGCACGTCATGCGGCACCCAGACGCCGTTCAGAGCTCCCCAAGTTCTTTTTTTAGCGCGATGTGCTCCGCCATCAGCTCCGCCAGAACTTCGTCCTTGCGCTGGATCTTCTTCTCCAGGTACTCGATGCGTTCCTGTTCGGCCTGGTGATCCGAGCGGGCTTTGGCCTGGAAGGCGGCGGCCCCGTTCTCGAAGAACTCTTTTTGCCAGCGGTAGAAAACCGTCGGCTGCAGACCCAATTCTTCACACAGATCGGAAACCGGGACCTTATCTAAAAGATGGCGCCGCAAAATGGCCACCTTCCCC
>JAEHDI010000589.1 GCA_016880505.1 Bryobacterales bacterium
ATAGAGTCACCAGCCAGTAGGGCTGGTTGCCAGGACCCGGATTTGGCGGAAATTGCAGCCAAGGTCGCTGACACCGGCTGTACGATCTATAAAATAGGTGTTTGCGTGTACTGTCCCGGCTTTACCGGGTACCCGTGACCAGGGAACTCACGTTTCGCGTGTCCGAATCAGCGGGCGACGTATCAGCTCTGCTGCGGCGGCCGGACCAGGTGCGCTGGCTGCTCGTGCTTGCGCACGGCGCTGGTGCTGGGATGCGTCATGCGTTCATGGAAAGCCTGGCGGGCGAACTCGCGAACGCTGGTATAGCCACGCTGCGCTACCAATTCCCCTACATGCAGCATCGACGCGGAAGACCGGACCCGCCGGCGGTGCTGACGGCCACCGTGCGTTCCGCGATCGGCGCAGCGGCGGAAACAACACCGGATTTGCCGCTGCTCGCGGGCGGAAAGTCCCTTGGGGGCCGCATGACTTCACACGCATTCTCCGAACTGCCGCGCGCTGGTGCAACAGAAGCTCTCACGCGAGTGAGCGGCCTGGTGTTCTTCGGGTTTCCGCTGCATCCGCCTGGCCGGCCGGACACGAAGCGGGCTGACCACCTAAAACGTGTGACCGTGCCGATGCTATTTCTGCAAGGCACGCGCGATGCGCTCGCCGACCTGTCCCTTATGCGTCCGGTGTGTGAGGGGCTCGCGCCTCGTGCAACGTTGCACATTCTGGATGATGCCGACCACTCTTTTCATGTCCTGAAGCGCTCCGGCACGACGGACGCCGATGTCCTACGCGACCTTGCAAGGATTACCGCTTCTTGGGTGGACTCACTTAAAGTTTGAGAACTCACAACCGAGACGTTCGCATTTGCATGTGCATCAATAGAGGGACGTTCGCGGCGCGGGCGCAATTCAATCGGAACATTTCGGTCCCGCGGCATCCTCACTTCGGCAAAAAGTTCTCCATCACCCAGACCTCGGATCTGTCGTGACCGGCGGTGAAAGCGATGTGGCGCCCGTCCGGATGGACGGAGAGATCGCTCATGTTTTCCGCCGTGAGGCCCAGTTTTCGGGGTTCGCCGCCCTGGACGGGGATCAACCACAACTCGGTTCTCGAGTCTTGGGAGTTGGGCTGCCTGACGGAGAGCACGCTTCGGCCGTCAGGCGCCCATGCGATCGGCGCGGGGAAGGGCAATCGCATTCCGGGCAGCAAGTCACGCGCTTCTCCTCCCGCAGCCGGCAAGACCTTCAGGACGTCCGCGCCAGCAACACCCACCACAAAGGCCAACTGCTGCCCGTCAGGGGAGAGGGTTGTGGCGCTGGCAAAACGCGCGGGATCGGCGGCGCTGTAGAGTTCCCTCTCCTGGCCGGTCTCAAGGTCCCGCACCACAATACAAAACCCCTTCCCTTTGGCCGCGGTGAAACCTTGTTGGTAGAACATAGCCTTGCCGTCGCGGGACCATGCCGGCCGCCAGCCTATGGCCCCGCTGCTCAGGGGGACAGGGCTGAAGTCGCCTGTCTGGACGTGGAGACGGAAACGGCCGAACTTACCGGAAGGATGTTCTGCGGCAACAACCAAGGAGCGGCCGTCAGGGGACCAGCGAACATCGACCACCCGGTCGAGCTTGGACGCGAGTTCACGCACCGCTCCGGTTTCGGTGGAGCGGACACATAGCGCCCTGGCTCCCCACGCCCCTGGACCTCGCTGCGAAAGGAAGATCAACTCCCGGCCGTCCGGCGACCAGTCGGGCCTGCTATTGGATCCCACGAAGCGCTGGGTAGCCAGACTCGGCGCGGAAATGAGTCTGCCTGTCGCAAGATCAAGCTCGACGATGTACACATCGCTCATTTGCGTCCGGACGCCGTAGTAGTACGACCCGTTTCGGGTGAACCCCATTGGTGCGAGGTCCAGCCCCAAGTCTGGCTTGACCAGCTCGGGAGCCCCCTGGGATTTGCCCTCGGCAACTTGAATCCACCAGGCGCCCATGGTTCCAGTGCGGTTGCTGAGGAACAGGATTCTCTTGCCGTCCGGCGTCCAATCGGGATGGACATCATTAGAAGGGTGCTGAACCAGCGGGGTCTCGCTGCCCCCGTCCAAGGCAAGCACGAAGATGTCCTGCTCCTCGGATTCAGGGCGCTGCGGAAGAGCATAAGCGATATAGCGGCCATCCGGAGAGAACCGAGGGCGTTCGGGTGCGCGCTCATCGAAGTTCTTCAGCACGCGCACAGAACCGTCCCGCACGGAAACCAGGGACATCTGGCTGGTCCTGTCTTTTCGGTTGAAGACGGCCAGAATGCTCTGGCCGTCCGGGGACCAATCGGCGAGCCATGCCCACTTAGCCTCGGCATTGTTGTAATGAACGCGAGGCTTGGTCTCCTCCAGCCCGACGACGCGCAGTTCATAAAGCCCGTCCTGGTACCAGGTGTAGGCCACCTGCTTGCCGTCCGGGGATGGCATCGACTTATAGGCAGACTGCCTAACACCCTGGTGTGTGGTGAGCTGTCGTATCTGTCCTGAGGCGAGGTCGCAAATCTTTACGTCCTCACTCGAATCGCGGAAGGTCAGATAGGCGCCGTCGCGGGAAGGCGCTCCATAGATATCCGCATCGGGCGCCCGGACCCGGCGGACTGTGATTGTTGAAGGTGCAGCAGACTTCATTGCGGCGAGCCGACTGCGGGCCTTGGAGGCGACATCGATCTGGTCTCCAAATTCGCGCAACACACGCTCAAATGCCCTGGTGGCCTCGGCGTTGCCGAGGGCCTGGTGGCACTCTCCGATCCGATAAAGAGCCTCCGCGGCGAGCTTTCGGTCGGCCGAGAACTCTTTCACCAAACGCTCGTAAAGGTGGATCGCGCCAGTGAGATCCGCCTCGGCCCGCTCTTTGGAGAGCGCCCTCTGGAAGAGGCTGTGACCGGTTTCAGCCGCACATAGAATGACCGTGGCAGCCATTACGCCCATCAGAACTTTGAATCCGCGCCTCATTTCGAATCTCCTTTCCGGATCTCCGCACTTCAGACGATAGCGGAAAGGCATTTTCGGGTTGTCAGACGAATCTTCAGCGCTTGTCAAATCTTTGTGAATCTAAGGGTCCCAACGATAGCCGACTCCATGAACGGTAACAAGATGACACGGATGATGCGGATCGCCTTCCAACTTGACGCGCAGGTTCGCCACGTGGGTGTCCACCGTGCGCGTCGTCGGGTAATTCTCTTGTCCCCATACCTCGTCCAGCAATTCGTCGCGAGTGACCGCTTCGGGTGCGCGTGACACGAGAAGCCGCAACAACTGGTACTCCTTGCGTGTCAAGTCCAGCGTCTGGCCTCCCTTGCTGGCCTGGTAGGACCGGAAGTCGACTTCGACGTTGGCAAAGCGCAGTTCGTCCGGCAAGTTATGCAGCGGCCTGGCGCGGCGAAGCAGCGCCCGGACCCGCGCACTCAATTCTCGTATGGAGAACGGCTTGGTCACGTAGTCATCCGCGCCAAGATCCAGCCCGATTACGCGGTCGACTTCCTCCCCTCGCGCGGTCAGCATCAGGATTGGAATCTCCACACCTTCGGTCCTCAGCTTCCGGCACAGGTCGTAGCCACTCATTCGCGGCAGCATGAGATCCAGAATCAGAAGTTCGGGTTTGTGGTCCTTGATCAGCCGGTATCCCGTTTCACCATCCTCCGCGGTCAACACCTCGTAGGATTCGAACCGAAAGCTATCCGCCAGCGCGCGCAGCAACGCCGATTCATCGTCGATGATCAGGATGCGGCTCATGAGTCCTCGTGGATCGGCAGAAAAATGGAGAATGTGCTTCCCTGTCCAGGCTGGCTTTCGACCGTGAC
>JAEHDI010000590.1 GCA_016880505.1 Bryobacterales bacterium
AGGTTTTCGGTGCGGACGGCGCGGACGTAGGCGTATTCGAAATACAGTCGGTTCTGCCATCGGGGCTTGCCGCCACGCAGAAACGCCGCGTAACTGCGTCCGACGCGCTTCGGATCGGGTGAGGCGGACAGGCCGAGGTAGTCGAGGATCGTCGGGAAGAAATCGTACGAGGAGACCATCGGCGGCAGCACCTGCCCGGAACGGATGCGCCGAGGGTGGTTCCAGATCAACGGCACGCGGACGGATTCCTCGTACATGTTAAACGGCACTGTGCCGTTGCCTTTTCCCCAAACCCCATGGTGGCCAGCATTCCATCCCTGATCGGCGGTGAAGATGACGAGCGTGTCTTCGCGGACGCCCATCTCTTCGAGTTTTCGAACGATCCGGCCGACGTTGCGGTCAACGCCGGTGATCAGCGCGGAGTATGCGAGCTTGCTCGCCCGGTTCGCATGGTGCGACTTGAGCCCCGGGTTCTGCCATGGATGGGCGGGCGGATCCGGGAAGCAGGAGAACCTTGACTTGAGGTGCGGCTGCCGGTATTCCTCCGGTTGGTAGTTGAACGGGGTGTGAGGAGCGTAGAACGGCACGAGGAGGAAGAACGGGTTGCCGCGGACCTGTTCCAGAAACTCGAGAGCGCAATCGCCGACGATATCCGTCTTGTAGCCGGGAATCACGGCCCGCCGGCCTTTCTTGACGAACTCGGGGTCCTTGTAAGGTCCGCCGCCGCCCGGGACGGTCGCCCAGTACGTGAAGCCGGCCTGTGGGCGCTCGTCGTCACCCATGTGCCACTTGCCGCACATGCCGAGGGCATAGCCATTCTTGGCGAGGAGTTCCGAGTACGCAGGGTGTCCCTCGAGCCACCGGCGCGTTCGTGCCCCAAAACTGTCGGCCGGAATGAGCCAGTCCTGCACGCCGTGGACCGAGGGAATCCGGCCCGTCAGCCAGGTCATGCGGCTCGGCGAGCAGACTGGAGTGCAGGCATAGGCGCGGGTGAAACGGGCGCCGCCGGCGGCCAGCCCGTCGATGTTGGGTGTGTCCATTTCCAGGCACCCGTAGGAGCCCAGTGCCCAGGCGCCGTGATCGTCGGTCATGAACATCACCACGTTGGGCCGGTGTTCTCCGCGCCCGGTCAGGCTCAAGAACGGCGCAGCGGCCCCGGAGACGAACTGTCGTCGGCTGGAGGTGGGCATGGCGCTTCGATTCTACTGCGTCTGGCCCGGCTGCGAAACACGCAGCACCCTATAATCAAGGAATGTCGTCCCCAACCGCGGCCCTCGTGGCGCCGGAGGTGCTGGCGAAGTACGAGCCGGTCATCGGTCTCGAGGTCCACGTCCAACTGGCGACGAGGACCAAGATCTTCTGCGGCTGCCCAACCAGCTTCGGCGCGCCACCGAACACGAATGTCTGTCCGGTATGCCTTGGCCTTCCGGGAGCGCTGCCGGTGTTAAGCCGGCAGGCAGTCGAGATGGCGGTGAAGGCCGGCTTGGCGCTGCAATGCCAGATTCGAAAGGTCTCACGGCTGGCCCGCAAGAACTACTTCTACCCCGACCTGCCTAAGGGCTACCAGATCTCGCAGTACGACGAGCCCCTGGCCGAGCACGGCTGGGTGGAGATCGAAGTGGAGGGTGTCCGGAAGCGAATCGGCGTGACGCGCGTGCACATCGAAGACGATGCCGGCAAAAGCGTCCACGAGGGTTTCCGCGACTCCGACCGCTACTCTTATGTCGACTTGAACCGTTGCGGAACGCCGCTGATCGAAATCGTCACCGAGCCCGACATGCGCAGCTCGGACGAGGCGTATGCGTTCCTCACTGAACTGAAGCAGGTGATGCAGTACGTCGACGTGTCGAGCTGCGACATGGAAAAGGGACACCTGCGCTGCGACGCCAACGTGTCAGTCCGGTTGAAAGGCGCCGAGAAGTTGGGGACCAAGGCCGAGGTCAAGAACCTGAACTCGTTCCGCTTCCTCAAAATGGCGCTCGACTACGAGATCGCCCGGCAGGTGGGGGTGATAGAGAGCGGTGGCAGGATCATCCAGGAGACCCGCCTCTACAACCCGGATACGGGAGAAACGGCAGGCATGCGAAGCAAGGAGCATGCCCATGACTATCGGTATTTCCCTGAGCCCGACCTTGTCCCGCTCCGCGTCAGCGACGAATGGCGGGCCCGGATCGAGGCCGAAATGCCAGAGCTGCCGGCGAGCCGGCGGATGCGATTCATCGAGGCGTACGGGCTGCGCGAGTACGATGCCCAAGTCCTGACGGCGACTCACGAACTCAGCGAGTACTTCGAGCGCGCGGCAAAGGCTTCCGGAGACCCGCGTGCGGCCGCAAATTGGGTGATGGGAGACCTTGCGGGCGCGCTAAAGGAACAGGGCAAGGAGATCGCCGAGGCTCCGGTGAGCGCGGAGCATCTTGGCGAGCTGATTTCCCTCATCGCGAAGGGTGAAATCTCCGGCAAACTGGCCAAGGAGATCTTCGCCAAGATGCTCGCGAGCGGCGAGTCCGCGCGCGTGATCATCGACCGCGAAGGTTTGCGGCAGATCAGCGACACTACCGCCCTCGAGAAGATCCTCGACGAAGTGCTGGCGGCAAATCCGAAGCAGGTGGAGCAATACAGAGGCGGGAAATCGACCGTACTCGGATTCTTCGTCGGTCAGGTGATGAAGGCGACGCGCGGTCAGGCCAACCCTGCCACCGTAAACGAATTGCTCAAGCAGAAACTCCAATAATGTATTGCGGCTTTCCGGCGGGATAGTTCATAGTAGTAGAGAAGAACAGATGTAGAGCGCACCACAGCAGGCCGCCAGTACGGGAAACGCCCGTGGAGCGCTCGGAACGCCCCGGCGGGCTGGACGTTTTCGATGGCGGAGAACCTGCTCTACCTTACAGAACTGGTCGGGCTGAAGGTTTATGACCTGAAGCGCCACCGCATCGGCCGCGTGAAAGACGCGGCTCTGGTTCCGCTCATCGATTCCGCCCGTGTGGACCGTTTTCTGGTCGGCGGGGGGTGGGCCTGGCTGACCGTCCGGCACGACCAGGTGCGATCCATCTCCCTCGACGGCATCTACCTTCGCGACGAACTGCTCACTCCCTACCATTCCGACGAATACATGCTGCGGCTAGTCCGGGACCTGCTCGACCAGCAGATCATCGACGTCTCCGGGCGCAAAGTGGTCCGCGTCACTGACGTCACGTTCGAGATCCGGAAGGACGAAGATCGCGACGTTCTCTTCGTTTCCGAGGTTGATGTCGGCATGCGAAGCATCTTCCGGAGGATCGTGCAGGGGCTCCTGCCGCGGCGGGTCGTACGGAAGCTTCAGCGGCCCATCCCGCCCAATTCGATCCGCTGGGAGTTCTGCAACATTGTGGAGGCCGATCCGCAGCGGCGCCTGCGCCTGAACATTACGCACCGGATGCTCGAAGAGATGCACCCCGCCGACCTCGCCGACATCGTCGAAGAACTCAGCCCGGAGGACCGGGAAGCCATCTTCACCGCCATCGACAGCGAAGTGGCCGCCGAGGCGCTGTCGGAAGTCGATCCGAAGATGCAGGCAAGCATCCTCGAGTCACTGGACACTGAAAAGGCAGCCGATATCGTCGAAGAAATGTCTCCGAACCAGGCGGCCGACGTCCTCGCCGAACTGGAACAGGAAACCTCCGAGGAGATCCTCGAAGAGATGGAGCCCGAGGAAAAGACGGAGGTTCGCGAACTGCTCGAGTTCGAAGAAGACACAGCCGGCGGTCTGATGAACACCGAGTATGTCGCGCTGCACGAAAACGCGACGGTCTCCGACGCGTTGGAAGCCCTGAAAGGCAACGAGGAGCTGCTTGAGACCCTCAACACACTGTTCCTGATAGACGGCGAAGAACGGCTTGTCGGGGTTGTTCCGCTGGCGCGGCTCTTCATCGCGTCCGGACCCGCCAGGCTCAAGGAACTGGCCACCGACACGCCCATTCAAGTCTCGGTCGACGAGAAACAGGATCGCGTGACGGAGCTATTCGACAAGTACAACCTGCTGGCGCTGCCGGTGATCGGCGAGGAAGGAAAACTGGCTGGCGTGATCACAGCGGACGATATCATCACGGTCTTGCGACAGAAATGAGCGACGGATGGCATGCTGAAACGGTTTCGCTACCACATCGCGGTGTTTTTCTCCGTGATCGGACCCGGCTTCATCACCGCGATGGTCGACAACGACGCCGGCGGAATCTACACGTATTCGCAGGCCGGTGCTAAGTTCGGCTATCTCCCGCTCTGGACGCTGCTACCGATTACCATCCTGCTCATCGTGACGCAGGAGATGTGCGCCCGGATGGGCGCAGTCACCGGTAAGGGCCTGTCCGACCTTATACGGGAAGAGTTCGGACTGCGAGTGACCTTTCTGATGATGGCGGCCCTCCTGCTGACGAACCTGACCAACATCATGGCGAATTTCGCCGGTATCGCCAGCTCGCTCGAGTTGTTCCACGTGAGCCGCTATATCTCGGTGCCCCTCGGCGCGGTCGCCGTCTGGCTGCTTGTCGTCAAAGGAACGTACCGAAGCGTCGAGAAGGTGTTCCTGTTTGCTTCCGCGCTGTACGTCAGCTACGTCATCGCCGGCATTCTGGTGAAGCCTAACTGGGCGGAGGCGGCCATCTACAGCGTCCGTCCCGTGATGATGTTCGACACGGCATACATCACCATCGTTATCGGGCTAGTGGGAACCTCGATCGCTCCCTGGATGCAGTTCTACCTGCAGGCCGCGGTGGTTGAGAAGGGGGTGACGGCGAAGGAATACGTGGAATCGAGAATTGAGGTAATCGTCGGCTGCATCGCGATGGCGGTGATCGCGTTCTTCATCATCGTCGCTTGCGCCGGCTCTATCTGGACGGTGTCACCCAGGGACATCAAGGACGCTGCCGACGCCGCGCTCGGGCTGAGACCGTTCGGAGATTACGCCTACCTTCTTTTCTGCGCCGGGTTGTTCAACGCTTCTCTGTTCGCCGCCTGCATTCTCCCGCTCTCGACGGCGTACACCGTCTGCGAGGGGCTCGGATTCGAATCCGGCCTGAACCAGCGTTTCCGCGAGGCGCCGGTCTTCTACTGGCTGTACACGCTGCTGGTGGCGGTCGGCGCCGGAGTGGTGCTGCTGCCGCAGTTTCCGCTGGTGCGGATGATCCTGTTCTCCCAGGTGATCAACGGCGTTCTGCTGCCCTTCGTGCTGATCTTCATGGTCTTGCTCGTGAACCGGAAGGGTCTGATGGGAGAGTGGGTCAACCCAAGAACCTATAACGTGGTGGCCTGGATAGCGGTGGTCGTTCTTGTCGGGCTGACCCTCGCCCTCGGAGCAATCACTCTGCGGGACATTCTGGCCCGCTGAGCGCCGAAGCGGTTACTTCCGCTCCAGCAGATATGCGCACTTCTCGAGACGGCTCGCTCCCCCGCTGTTGACTGAGAATTCGGCGTGAGCGAACTTCCCGCCCGATATGCGCCCGTTCCACAGCGCAGCTCCCGCGTACTGCCCGTCTGTGCGGAGTACGTAGAACCGGAGATCGAATTTCGCCAGCCGGACGGCGTCGTTGTCGTAGTTGCGCGCGACGCGACGCAGCGCATCCAGGCAGGCTTCTTTAGGCGTCATTCCGTGGCGCATGTTCTCGACGATCGTATGAGCGCCGACGACACGGATGTTCTCCTCCCCCCGGCCGGTGGAACCCGCGGCGCCTACGTCCGGGTCGACATACACGCCGGCCCCAATTATCGGCGAATCACCCACCCTACCCGGGATCTTCCAGGCGAGGCCGCTGGTCGTCGTCACGCCGGACATCTCGCCCTTCTCATTCAGCGTCAGGCAGTTGATGGTACCCGTCGGCGGATGCATGACGACGTCCCTGGCCCAGGCGAGCGTCGTCTCGTCCACACCCGGGAACAGCATCCGAAGGCTCGACCGCGGCTTCACGGAGGGCCGGGACGCGGGCGCGTCCAGCCCGTCTGTCCAATTGTTGTGCCCGTCCGCGTCCCGAAGGGATTGCTTCCAGACGAGCCAGGCGATCCGTGCTTTCTCTGTCAAAAGGTTTTCTTCGCGGAAGCCGAACGCCCTCGCAAATCGCAGTGCGCCCTCGCCGGTCAGCATGATGTGGTCGGTCTGCGTCATCACGAGTTTCGCCACTTTTGACGGCGTCTTGATGCCGCGCAGCGCCGCCAC
>JAEHDI010000591.1 GCA_016880505.1 Bryobacterales bacterium
CGTAAACGCCTTCGGAAAGTAGCGCCTTCGCGAACCGCGCCAGTTTCTCGCGGTCGTCCTCCAGCGTGTCGCGATAGTCGCGCAATTCGGCCTTCTCCGTGAAGTGCACCGCGAACGCCGCCCCGAACCCGCAGACCGTTATCGGCACGCCCCGCCTCTTCGCGATGTCGCGGATACCTTCCATCACTGCCGCACCGGTCCGGTTCGCCAGCGCCAGTGCCGCGCCGCCGTCGCGGGAAAGTTCTTCGAGCGTCGCGTGGGCCGCCGCCAGCACCATCGGGTTTCCATTGAAACTGCCTCCGAACGCTACCCCGCCGGTGAACAACGTATCGAGAATGTCTCGCCTGCCCGCCACCGCGCTCAGCGCCATCCCGCCCGCGATCGCTTTTCCGAAGGTCGCAAGGTCCGGCTTTACGCCGAAGTGGCCCTGCGCTCCGCCGGCTCCCATGCGAAACCCCGTGATCACTTCGTCGAAGATGAGAACCGAGCCATTCCGCCGGCAAAGCTCCGCGACCCCTTCCAGGTACCCCGACGCCGGCGGCAGGCACCCGCTGTTGCACAGCACCGGTTCCATGATTACGCCGGCGATCTCTCCGCCCCGCCGCTCGAACACCCGGGTCACGCTCTCGACACTGTTCCACGGAGCCACCACGACGTTCTCGGCGGCGTTCGTCACCTGTCCCCGCGACTCGACCACGACATTGGGTGCTGCGTAATCCCCGACCTGATCCGCGCGCGGGTGGTAGCTCAACAGCACCGAGTCTATCCAGCCGTGGTAGTGGCCCTCGAATTTCAGAATCAGATTACGGCCGGTGAAGCCGCGCGCGAGACGCAGCGCCAGTTGCACCGCCTCGCTTCCGCTCGACGAGAACGCCACCCGCTCCGCGCACGGCGCCAACTGCTGCACCTTCTCCGAGACCAGGAACTCCAGTTCGTGCTGCGCGCCGTATGTGTGGACACCCTCCGCCTGTTTGCGAAGCGCCTTCACCAGCGCTGGGTGCCGGTAGCCGAGAATATTCGGCCCCCACCCCAGCGTGTAGTCGATGTACTCGTTGCCGTCCACGTCCGTGAGTCTCGGTCCGCATCCGTCCGCGAAATATAGCGGCACCGGGAACTTCGCCCGGAATGGGCTGCTCACACCCCCTGCGAGCGACTGCCGCGCCCGCTCCAGATACTCACGCGATTTTCGCCAGCTCCGTTCCATCATTTCAGTTCGAGAGTATCATGGGGACACTATGGAAAGCCCCGATCAAGCTACCCGGCGCGGATTCCTCGGCAGTCTCGGCGCAACAGCCGTTCTTGCCCGCCAGCGATCTGCGGCTCCGGTAAGGGTCGGCGTCGTCGGCGGAGGCTTTGGGTCAAGCTTCCAGTGGCATCTCCACCCGAACGCGAAAGTCGCCGCCGTCTGCGACATACGCCCGGACCGCCTTCAGCGGCTCTCCGAGGTCTACCGCTGCGGAATTGCCTACAAGAACTTCCGCGAGTTACTCAAGCAGCCCGAACTTGACGCCATCGCCGTATTCACCCCCGCCCCCCTCCACGTCTGGATGGCCACCGAAGCGATGAAGGCGGGTAAGCACGTCATCAGTGCTGTCCCGGCCGGCATTTCCATCGAGGAATGCGAGCGGCTTCTCGAATGCGTCAAGAGCACCGGCATGAAGTACATGATGGCCGAGACCAGTTACTACCGTCCCGAAATCATGACCTGCGTCGAGTGGGCCCGCGAAGGCCGGTTTGGAACTATCTTTTACTCCGAGGCAGAATATCACCACGAAGGCCTGCTCCCCCTGATGTACGACGATCGCGGCTTCCCCACGTGGCGCTATGGCTTCCCCCCGATGCTCTACCCGACGCACTCCGTTGGCATGATCGTCCCCGTCACCGGCGAACGCCTCGCTGAAGTTCAGGCCGTCGGCTGGGGCGACGGCCATGAGATACTCCAGACCAATCAGTACAAGAACCCGTTCTGGAACACCACCGGATTCTTCAAGACCTCCGGCGGCCATTCTTCCCGCGTTTCCGTTTTCTGGCACGTCGCCGCGGGCGGAACGGAGCGTGCTCAGTTTTACGGCAGCCGGCTTTCCTACATCATGGAGCGCCCTGAAGGCTCGCCGAACACCGTCATTCGCATCGCGCGCGACGGCAAAACCGTGATTGACGCCAACGGCTACCCCGAGGGCGACGTCGCCATTGAGGCCTTCAAGCAGCCGGACCACTTCGAGAAGCTCCCCGCCCCGCTTCGTGTCAATACGGGCCACGGCAACTCGCACACCTTCATCACGCACGAGTTCGTCTCCGCGATCCTCGAAGACCGTCAGCCGGCCGTCAACGCCTGGGAGGCGATCGCCTACACCGTTCCCGGCATCGTCGCCCACCAATCCGCCCTCCGCGGCGGCGAGCCGATGAAGATCAAAGACTACGGCAAACCCCCGGCCTGATCAGCCGTAAGGGATTCCGAAACGATTCACATCTTTCGCGTGTATTGGCGTTGATTCGCGGCTATCTATTTTGCTCTTTCGCGCCTTCTCTTACCAGTTCGTGATCGATCCGTCCGGCCGGTTGTAGATCGGAATCGGGCGCGAGCGCTCCGTGATCTCCGCGATCATCTTCAGTCGCTTCGGATCGAACTCGACTCCCAGCCCCGGCCGCCGGTTCGGCCAAAGCTTCCCGTTCCGGAAGTCGAAGTTCTGCGGCAGGTGCGGCACTTCCCTCGGCCCCGCGCCGAGCATCTCCATCAGCACCGGACCGGAGAACACCCCGCAGGAGTGCACCAGCGCAGCCGTGGCCAGTGTCCCGGTGAAGTGCGGCACCAATCCGACGTAATGCGTCTCGCACATCGCCGCGATCTTCATGAACTCGGTGATCCCGCCGCAGTTCGGCACGCTCACTCGCGAGTAATCGATCAGGTGCTGTTCCACCAGTTCGTTCAGTTCCCACCGGTCGCCGAACTGTTCCCCGACCGCAATCGGGACCTTCACCTGCGGCCGCAGCGTCCGGTAGACGCCCGGGTTCTCCGAACGGACAAGGTCCTCGACGAAGTACGGCTCCAGGTCTTCAATCAGCGTGCTTAGCCTCACCGCATCGGCGAAATCAAGCCGCGTGTGGTAGTCGATCGCCCAGTCGCCGTCCTTGCCCACGCCCTCCCGGATCTCCCGGCACATCTCGACTGAGCGATGGACCATCTCCCGTGAGTTGAACGGCCGGCCCTCGCTCGGATCGGCGACCCCCACGCGAAACGCTCGGAACCCCGACTCGACGCATGCCCGCGCCGTCTCCCGCAGGCTGCCCCTCTTCGGGAACCCGGTCGAATAGCATTCGATGTGGTCCCGCGCCAAGCCGCCCAGCAGTTCGTACACCGGCGTGTCCAGCCCTTTGCCCTTGATGTCCCACAACGCCAGGTCGAGCGCGCCGAGCGCGTGCAGTTTTTCGCGTCCCGCCGGATAGAAGAACCCGCGGTACATCATCTGCCAAAGGTGGTCGATCCTCCCCGGGTCCTCCCCGATGAGCATCGCCGCGCACTGCTCGACAGTGTCCTTCGTGCCCCCTTCACCGATCCCGGTAATCCCCTGGTCGGTCTCCACCGTAACGATGTTCGAGCTTTGGTTGTAAATCGGCCTCGTATTCGGATCGGCGTAATAGCGGATTCGCTTGATCTTCATCGGCCCGGCTGCGGCTCGTGCGGCGGAAGTTCGAGCCAGCCACGCCCCCGCGCCCATCGAAACGGAACGAAGAAACGATCTTCTTTCCATCGCACCTCCTCCGTACGAGCCGCCAGCATATCACCGTACAATGGGAACGTGGGTTTCTTGCCTGTCGACGAGCAGTTCGCCTATCTGAGAAAAGGATTTGTTGAGGTCATCCGCGAGGAGGAGTTGCGCGAGCGCCTCACTGCGTCGTTGAGCACCGGCCGTCCCCTGAAGGTTAAAGTGGGCTTCGACCCCACCGCCCCCGACCTTCACCTCGGCCACACCGTTCTGATTCGCAAGATGAAGCACTTCGAGGACATGGGCCACACCGTCGTCTTTGTCATCGGCGACGGCACGGCCCGCATCGGCGACCCCACCGGGCGCAACATCACCCGCCCGCCGATGACCCGCGAGGAGATCCTCGCCAACGCCGAAACATACAAAACCCAGGTCTTCAAAATCCTCGACCCGGCGAAAACCGAGGTTCGGTTCAACAGCGACTGGCTCGATCAGCTCGGCTTCGAGTCCATGATCCGCCTCTGCGCCACGTACACCGTCGCTCGTTTGCTCGAGCGTGACGACTTTGCGAAGCGCTTCAAGGAAAACACGCCCATCTCTGTTCACGAGCTACTCTACCCGCTCGCCCAAGCCTATGACTCCGTTGCCCTCCACGCCGACGCGGAGCTCGGAGGCACCGATCAGAAGTTCAACCTCCTCGTCGGCCGCGATATCCAGCGCGACTTCGGCCAGCCCTCTCAGATCGTCGGCACCACACCACTCCTCGAAGGCACGGACGGCGTCAACAAGATGTCGAAGTCACTCGGCAACTATGTGGGCATCACCGAGCCGCCCGAGGTCATGTTCGCCAAGCTCATGAGCATCAGCGACGAGCTCATGTACCGTTACTACGAGCTGCTCACCGACGTCAGCCTCACTGACATCGACCGCCTGCGCGATCGCATCCGCACCGGCGATCTGCACCCCATGCAGGCCAAAATCGACCTGGCGAGCCTCATCGTCACCGACTTCCACTCCGCCGGCGACGCCGCCCGCGCCGCCGAGGAGTTCAACCGCGTCGTCCGCCGCGGTGAAGTGCCCGCGGATCTCCAGACCGTCCGGATCGACGGAGACGTCCGACGCATCGACAAGGTGCTCGCCAAGGCGGGTCTCGTCGCGTCCGTCAGCGAAGCCACCCGCAAGCTGAAGGAAGGCGCGGTCGAGATCGACGGCACGAAAGTGGAAGGATTGATCCAGCTTGCCTCGCCCGGCGACTACGTCGTTCGCGTCGGGAAGAACTGGCGCCGGGTTACCCTCTGACAGATGCCTCCGATAGAGAAGATCGTCCCTCTCGAGACGTCGCACATCCCGTTCGTCATGCGCCTCAACGAGGCTGCCGGATGGAACCAGACCGAAAAGGACTGGGCACGAGTCATTTCCGTCGAACCGGAGGGGTGCTTCGCCCTCTTCGCCGACGGCGTCCTCGCCTCCACCGCCACCGCGGTCTGCTTCGGCCGCGCGCTGGCATGGATCGGCATGGTTCTCACCGACCCGGCGTTTCGCGGGCGCGGCTATGCCCGCCGGCTTATGGAACACGCCCTCGAATTCCTCGGCCGCCGCGGAATGGAGTGGATTAAGCTCGACGCCACCGACATGGGCCGCCCGCTCTACCTTAAGCTCGGCTTCGAAGATGAGGCGCCCGTCGAGCGCTGGGTGCTCGACAACGTGCCCGCCATGCCGCGGGTCGATCTGCCCCCATACAAACCGGACCCTGCGCTGGATCTCGAAGCCTTCGGCGCCTGCCGCTCCCGCATGTTGGAGCTGCTCTCGGCCGAAGGGGCCGCGTCAATCCCGGGCGAAGGGTTCGCGATGGCGCGCCCCGGCGCGAAGGCGGACTACTTCGGCCCGTGCGTGTGCCGGTCGCCGCAAGCGGCCCGCCGTTTCCTCGAGTGGTTCCTCAGCCGCAGCCCCGGCCGTCCCGCCGCCTGGGACATCCTGCCCGCCAATGTGGAGGCAGTGCGGCTCGCCCGTGAGTTCGGTTTCGAGCGGCGCAGGCAGCTCGTCCGCCAGGTGCGTCCCGGGCTCGCCGCCGGGCAGCCGCTCCCGCACAACGACGCGTATGTCTTCGCGATCGCCGCCTTCGAGTACGGATAGAATCCCATGCCACGCAAGCGCTACGAGTGGAAACTGAAGGACCGGGCGATTCAGCTCGGCGACCGCACACTGATCGCCGGCATTCTCAACGTTACGCCCGACTCGTTCTCCGACGGCGGTAAGTATCTCGATCCCGACCGCGCCTTCGCCCGCGCTCTCGAACTCGAGGAGGAAGGCGCCGATATCATCGACATCGGCGCGGAATCCACTCGTCCCGGCTCCGCGCGCATCTCCGAAGCCGACGAGCTCCGCCGGCTCGTGCCCGTCCTGAAGCGGCTCAAGAACAAGCTGATGGTGCCTGTCTCGGTGGATACCTACAAGTCCGGAGTCGCCGCCAAGGCGTTGGAACTAGGGGCGGAAATTGTCAACGATCCCACCGGCTTGACCTTCGACCCACAGATCTCCCGCGTGGTTACCCAAAACGACGCCGGCCTGATCCTGAATCACATGCGCGGCACGCCCGAAACTTGGGCGAAGCTTCCGCCGCTTCCCGACGTCATGGGGACCATCCTCCACGATCTGGACGCCTCGGCCCACCGCGCCCGCGGCGCCGGCATCGACCGTTCCCGCATCGTCATCGACCCCGGCCTCGGCTTCGGCAAGCGCAAGGATCAGAACTTCGAGATCATCGCCCACCTCTCGCAACTCGCCCGCCTCGACATCCCCGTCCTGATCGGGCCTTCCCGCAAATCGTTTCTCGCCCAATCGACCGAGTTGCTGACCGCCTTCGCCACCGCCTCGGCCGTCGCCGCATGCATTCTCGGCGGCGCCCACATCATTCGGGTCCACGAGGTGCGCGAAATGCGCGCCGCGGCCGACATCGCTGACGCCATCCTGCAGTCGGTCGCCGGCGAGTGACCCCTACCTCAACGCCGCCAGCAGTTCCCCTGTCTGCTTCAACAGATTCAGCCGCGCCGTCTCGAGGGCGTAGTTGCTGTCGACGAACGCGATCCACTTCTCGTCCTCGGTGAACCGCGCCTCCTCCACCTGCCGCAGCGGCGCGCGTCCCTCTTCCATCTGCGCCAGCAACACGGAGACCTGCTCCCGCGCCACGTCGAGATCCAGCTTTGCCACTTCCCGTGCCGTCTCCGCCTGCCGCACTTCACGGTACAGCCGCTGCGCGTCCAGTGAGATGCGGTTCCGAGTCCCCTGTAGTTCGATGCGCAGCCGCGCCGCGTCACCCTCCGCCTGCGCCGCCCGTGCGTCCACCCCTGGTCCGGCGAACAGCGGAATCTGGAACGACACGCCGAGCTGCCCGTTGTGCCGCTGGAATTTCCGGAAAAAATCCTCGTAGTTGTTGAACTTCCCCAGCAGCGCGTACTGCGCCACCAGATCCAGTTGCGGAAGCCGTCCTGCCCTCTCCGCTTTTATCTCGAAGCCCTTGGCAACAAGAGCCGACTCCAGCCGCTTCACCTCTTTACTGTTGTCGAGCGCCGCGCTTACCGCCGCCTGTTCCGATTCGGGAAGCTGCGGGGCGGGCCGTTCCTCCACCGTCACTCGAATGCGGTCGTCCGCATTCAGTCCGAGGGCCGCCGTCAGTGCGCCTTCTGCGTTTGCCCGCTCTACGTCGAGCGCCTCCGCCCGCTGCCGTGCCTGCGCCACCCGCAGGTCCGCGCGCTTCGCCTCGATGGGCAGTTCGCGCCCCTCGCTCACCCGCGCCCGCATCACGTCGGCGACTCGTGTGAGGCTCTCCACCTGCCGCCGCGCCATCTGCGCCACTTTCGCCGCCCGCTCCGCCTCCAGGTACAGTGTCGCCGCGCGATGCGCCGCCTCTTCCCGTTTGGCCGCTGTGTCGAGAGTCGCTCCGCGCGCGTTCTCTCTCGCTTGCGAGATCAGGTGCGACTGTCGCCGGTTGAAGACGTACTGCACCGCCTGCGCCTGGAAGATCGATGGAGTAGAGCCCGCCACACTCAGCGGGATGCCGTTGCTGTACGCCAGGCCGCTGCCCGCCGCAACTTTCGGTATGAACGGGTCCCGGGCCAGCCGCACTCCCTGCTCGGCCTTGCCCTCGGCCAGCCGCGCCAGCGCCAGATCCGGGTTCTGCTTCAACGCGAGATCCACTGCCTCGCGCAGGGTCAGCGTCCGTTCCTCCCCGGCGGCCCCCGCCGCCATCACCGCAACCGCCAACAACATCCCTATGTAGTTCTGCATTCGTCTACTCCCTTGCTGAGTGGCACAGGCTTCAGCCTGTGGCGCGGGTTTTTCAGCGCCCTGTTCAGGCCATGTCCTACTCGTACCGCAGCGCTTCCGTCGGATTCAGCCGCGCGGCGCGGTTGGCGGGCAGCAGCCCGAATACCAGACCGACCACGCAGGACACCACGAAGGCCACCACGATCGACGTGATCGAGATCGGAATCTTCACATCCGAGAACAGCCGCACGCTGAACGGCAATGCCAGTCCAACCAGGATCCCGAGCAGCCCTCCGCCCAGGCTGATCATCACCGCCTCGATAAGGAACTGTCGCAACACCTCGCGCCGCGACGCCCCCACCGCCATCCGCACGCCGATCTCGCGCGTCCGTTCCGTCACCGTCACCAGCATGATGTTCATGATGCCGATCCCGGAGATCACCAGAGCGATCGCCGAAATCAGGATCAGCACCAGCGTCAGCACCAGCGCGATGCTCTTGGCCGCGTCGAGAATTGCCGTCAGGTTCTCCACCAGGTAGCGCGCGCCCGGCCGGTGCCTGCTCCGCAGAATCTCGCCCACGTTCGCCGTCACCGCCTCCACGTCTTCGGGACGGCCCACCTGCACATACATCGGGTCGATCCGTTCCACCGGCGTAAAATACCGGATCACCGTGATCGGAATCACAACCGTCTCCCGCGACAGTTCCGACAGCCCGAAGCTCTCCACCCGCTCCTTGAACGTGCCGATCACCGTGAACTGGAGCCCGTGTACCTTCAGGACCTGCCCGACCGCCGACTGCGGGCTGCCGTACAACCGCCGCGCCAGCCGCTCGGTCAGCATCGCCACCTTCTCGCGCAGGGAAACGTCGCTCCAGTCCAGGAACCGTCCCGACAGCAGCACCAGGTTGCGTACCGCCGCGTAGTGCTCATCGGTGCCGATGACCTTCACGTCCTCTTCGCGGCCCTCGATCAGCATACGGTCGTAGTTGGTCATGACACCCGTCGCGGCCACAATGCGCGAGTCGAGCTGCTGCCGCACCGCCTCAACGTCGGAGAGCTTGACGAAGTCCGCTTCGACCTCCGCCGCCGACTTCCCTCCGGTCTCGTAGTACGCGTAAACGATGTTCGAGCCGATGCCGCGGATCTGCTCGAGGATGTAGTCCCGGCTCGTCAGCGAAATCGTGACCACGAGAATCACGGAGGCGTTTCCTATAACCATCCCGAGGGCGGTGAGGAACGTGCGCAGTTTGTTCGCGCGCAGGGCGTGGAAGCTGAACCGGAGCGCTTCGCCGAGGTGCATGAGGGGATCAGCCCGTCCGGGCTTCCTTGAGCAGCCGTTCGGCCTCACGGCGCGGCGGATCGTCCGGCGTCAGCGCCAGCGTCAGGTAGCGTTCGAGAAGGCTGCGCGCCGTCCAGAGATTGCGCTTGGAACGTACGTAAGTGCTCGCCTGCGCGAACAAGAGCTTCGGGGCGCCGGGTGCGATCTTCTCCGCCTGCCGGAACGCGGCGTCGCTCTCTTCGTGCCGTCCCTGTTTTGCCAGGAACCGCGCGAGGTCGATCACCCGGCCCACCTGTCCGGGCGCCAGTTCGATCGCCCGCCGGTATTCGGCTTCGGCGGTCTTGAGATCCTTCCGCTTTTCGGCCAGCTTGGCAAGGAAAAAGTGATACTCGGCGGGGTTTAGATCCTTCGAGCGTTCAGCGAGCGCCGCTGCTTTCTCCGTGCCGCCGCCCAGAAAACCGGGCGCCTCGAGGTAGTATTCAAACAG
>JAEHDI010000592.1 GCA_016880505.1 Bryobacterales bacterium
GCCCGAAGGGTGAAGGACGGGTGCGGTCTCGTGCTCATCCGTCCGTTTTCCAGCGAAATCTGCCCGTTGGAGCCCACTACAGCGCCGCCGGAGTCCGAAGACGAACTTGAAGTGCCACGCGAACCGGGCAAGACGGAGAGCTCACCGTGGCGCCGGAAGGGTGAACACTACATCACCAGGGCAGTTCCGGTGGAGAGCTTCCCGTTCCAGCATCTCGACCAGTACATCTGCCGGGCCGCCGCGGGAGCGGAGGTCCTGATTGAGTCCGAAACGGGCAACGCCATACTGGCTGCCCACACGTACGGCAGCGGAAGAGTGGCGGCGTTCGGATATCGGAATGCCGGCGTGAGCTGGTACATGCCTCAAACCGCTCGCAATGATTTCGTCGATACTTATTGGGAATATTTCTATTCGCTGTTGTGCCGTGCGCTCATCTACGTAGCGAAGCGGGAACCCGCCAGCGTGCCGGACTGGGCGGCCCCCTCGACAGAATGGCGCGTGAGAGATCTCCATTCGAGAATCCGCGATTCCGGACAAGGTGCCAGCAAGCAATCTCAGACACTCGAAGGCGGCCGTTACTACCTGGAGCAGCAAAACGGTGCTGAGTGGCAGATCACGGTCCTCGACGTCCCGCAGTCCGACCGGATTGAAGAGTTGAAAGCGTCCAAAGAGATTATCTCCGAAGGCGATGCCGTCGATGTCACCTGGAAGTCCACGCGTCGCGCGCGGATTGAACTGATCGATGGCCTCGGTCGTGTGATTGCGCGCTCCTCAGGAGAGGGCAAGGCGCGACTCAAGGCTGGTAAGCCGCTGGTCCACTCGGGCTGGGTCCGAGCCACGGCCGGGAGTGCCGTCGCTCAGATTCCAGTGCGCTTCACCGCTTCGTCGCGGGAGTGGAAGGACTACGAAATCCTCCTGCCGTGGTTCGGGCCGCGCTGCTACCAGCCGTGGACCCCGACCGTAGACGAGCAACTCCGGAGCATCGGTATCACGACACTAGCCAGACCGGAGCGCAATTTCAAGATCATGGCGAGTGTTCACCCACTCGCGTTCGGCATCTACTGGTACCGCCGGGACGGGTACCTCAAGCGGAAGAAGGCGTTCGCCGAGACCGGGGATAAGACGTATCTGACCCGTGAGGTCGTGCTTCAATCGCCCGAATTCGAGCGGAGCGTGAAGGCATCCCTCGAAAAGAACGTCCGGCCGGTCGCCGCGCTGAAGCCGTGGGCCTACTACCTCGCTGATGAGTCGTCGCTGACCTGTTACACCGACCCATTCGACGTGGATTGGGCGCCCGAGGCGATCGCCGGCTTGCGCCAGTGGCTTCGAAAGGAGTACGGCAGCCTCGAGAAATTGAACAGCGCCTGGGGAGCATCGTTTCAAGAATGGGATTCCGTGGTGCCGATGACGACCGAGGAGGCGCAGAAACACGGCAACTTCGCACCGTGGTCGGACCACCGTGTCTACATGGAGCAGGAATTCGTCCAAGCCTTCGCCAAAGCACGCGAGTGGTTGCGTGAGATCGACCCGGAGGGCCGGCCGTCCATTTCGGGTACGCAGATTCCGACGGCCCACAACGGGTGTAACTGGTA
>JAEHDI010000593.1 GCA_016880505.1 Bryobacterales bacterium
CACGAGAAGATCTTCGAGGCGTTCTTCACCACCAAGCAGCGAGGAACGGGACTCGGCCTGGCGATTGTCCGGAAGAATGTCCGCCACTTGGGCGGGGAGATCATCGTCGAAAGTCCGGTTGCTGAGGGGAGGGGCACGAGGATGGTGGTGACCCTGCCGGCGGGAATCAAGTGAAACCGAAGTGCTTCGTCTTTGTGGGCTATCTTTTGTTGGGATTGATGCCTGCTCCGGCTCAGAACAGCCCCTTCTCCCCGGAGCAGGTAGCGCGAATCCAGCAGGGTGTGCGCGATCTTTACAGCATGGAGTACGAGCGTGCCGCGGAGAACTTCCAGGCAATGATTCGGGAGTCTCCGGACGATCCCGTAGGATACGCCTACCTGGCGCGCACCATCTGGATCAAGGAACTCGCCGGCACGCAGGAACTCAGCATCGACCGCTTTGCCGCTTCGGATTTCTTCGAAGAGCAGCCGAAATTCAGCCCCAAAGTCGATCCAGCCGTCGAGGATCGATTCCGCAAGATCAACGACGAGGCGATCACGAGAGCGAAAGCACGACTCGAAAAGAACCCGCGCGACCGCGCCACACTCTTTCTACGCGGGCTTGCCTACCAGAATCTCTCCAGTTTTGAGACCTCTCTCAAGCGCAGTTGGCGCAAGGCGATGGGCTCCGGAAGGAACGCCGCCAGCGACCACGCCCGGTTGCTTCGTATCGACCCGTCCTTCCACGATGCAAAGCTCTCACTCGGGGCGAAAGACCACGTCTTGGGCAGCCTTCCGCTCGGCTGGAAGTTGATCCTCGGCGTGATCGGATACACCGGTGACAGGGAGCGTGGCCGGCAGACACTTGAGTTCGTGGCGCGGAACGGCACTCTGCTGGCCGACGATGCGCGCATCCTGTTGATTCTGATTCACACGCGACAGAAGGACTACCAGAAGGCTTACGATTACCTGGCGGAGCTTCAACAGAAGTACCAGCAGAATTACCTGATACGGCTGGACATGGGCGGCATGGAACTGCTGATGAACCGGCCGGCGCGTGCGATCGCAATCTACGGGGAGGTCCTTAGGCGGCGAAACACGGGAGAACGGAACTACTCCGGCCTGGAACTTGCGTTCCTCTGCAATCGGCTCGGCGTGGCGTTCAGGCAGGCCGGTGATCTGGAGGGCGCCGTTGGATGGTTCCGCAAGGCCCTTGCCGAGAACGGGCGTTCCAGTCGCTCGACCACTGTAGCGCGGTTGGAGCTTGGAAAGACATTCGACCTCATGGGGAGACGCGTGGAAGCTGTGGAACAATACCAGGCGGTTCTCATTGCGGAGGACGTGGCGGGGTCGAGATTGGAAGCGAGGTCGTTTCTGAAAACGTCTTTCCAGCCGCGCAGATGATTACCAGAATCGCTCGATGCCAACGACGCGGCGCCCAGCCGCTTCCCGGCGAAGATACACAGTCACGCTTTTCTTCGGCTCGGAGCCACGAATCTCCGCGGCGAGGTATTCCGCCTGATCCGTTGGGATCGTAAGGCTTGCTTCGCCCGCAAGCGGAGATTTGTTCCCGGTCTCGTTGTCGAATCGGAACCACTGAATCGATAGTCTCTGTGGCTGAGCGAATCCGAACTTCGCCGCCAGGTCCTCAAACTCCAGCCTTCCGTTCTTACATTCGAACCGGTCGAGGGGTAGCACCTTCTGGAAGTAGACCTTTCCGATCTTGTTGCGCCGCTCGATCAAGCACTTTACGACCCACTCACCAGCCGTCGGATCGCTGTACTCTCCCGTCTTGACAATCGCCTGGATCTGTTCGTCGGTGAAGGCCATCACCTGCTTTGCGCCCCAAAACGTATCGTCCGGAAGCCGGTTGTAGAAAGCCGGATTCGGGTATTCCCCTTTGTATTTCTCTGGGTCGAAGATCGTGGACTCAAACCGGCCGACGGACGGCAGGTCCGGAAAGTCGGCCTTAGCCCACCGCGGGACGAACAGCCCGAGTGAGAAGAACTGGAGCGCTGCCGGCCGCCAGGCAAACAGGTGCTCGTTGCCGGAACGGGCACTATTCGCCTTGTAACTGGCGCTTCCGAGGATCGAGCCGAAATCGATCAGGTAATGCTTAACGTACTTGAGTCCGTTTTCGTCCACCAGAAAGTCGTCAGTATTTATGGCGCGTGAATCGTCGTGTCCAAGCCACGCGCAAAACACAAACAGGCCTCGCATGTCCCGCCGGTGCTCATGAGGCACGATGTCGTTGGGATCGTCCTTTCGCGTACCGTAGTAGCGAAACGGGCCCAGTTCCTGGCCGCCAATTCCCAGACTGGCCACCGCGCGATACTTGCCGTCGCCGTTTTGCGGGACGCGGAGAAGGACCTCAGTCACGTCGCGTGATGTCATTGGGCGCCTTTTGCCCAGCGAATCCCGAAGCTGTGATTTCCCAGTCAGCCGGAGCTGATCGCGCTGAAAATACACAAGATAGTTTTCCGGAACGTGGTAGCCGAGCGCGTAGAAGAATTTCGAGCCGATTACATCCGCGGCACTCGCCATCTCCGGGTTGGTCAGCGGATCGAACTTCAGCCAGTACCGGGTTCCCCTCGAGTCGAGTATCACGAAACCGGGAGTGACACCCTCGCTCTTCGCGGTTTCTATGTCCCAAGGTCCATCCATCGAAGGCGGATTGCCGCTTGATGGACCTCGCGTAAGCTCCTCCAGGACCATCGGCGCCCTGCCGTGGCGATTCACGTACCAGGCGCCGTCCGGAACTTCGCCGAGCGTGTTGACGCCTTGCGCCGGCAGAGGCCTCCCGTGTGTTTGGGCCTCGCCCGGCCTCGCGAATGTGTTTTGGAAAAAGTCGTAAATATCACTGAGCTTCCGCCGTTTCGCTTTTTCAACTCTGCGCGGCGCCGGTTCTCTTCCAATCGGGTCGTCCGGATAGAATTTTTCCGCACCGAGCACGGCTGCGAGCAGCAACGTGAGCAGGACAATTCGCTTCACCATGGCATCCTCAGAACACGTTGTTGAACTTCAACCACACTTGAAAACCCTCGTGGCTGAAGCCGGCGTCGATCCTCAAGAACACCGAATTTCGGACGTTAAACCGCATTCCGACGCCGTAGCATCCCTCCAGGTCATGGAGGTTCCAGTCCCCGCGCCGGTGAAACACCTTGCCGGCGTCCGCGAACACCGCCATGTCCAGTCCGCTGAAAGTTTCCCACCGGTACTCGGCGTTGAACACCGTCAGGTTGTCGTCATAGAAGCGGAAGGGGCGAAAGCCTCGCAGATCATCGGAGCCGCCGAGCGTCGGCTGAAGGTAGAACGGAACAACCTGACCGTCCCCGGGGTACGTCAGCACGGACTTACCGCGCAGCGCGATCACCCGGCGCTCATTAAAAAACGGAATGTACTGCTGCACTTCGAGATCGAGCTGCCGGAACGAGTTCAGGTCCAGTCGCCGGTCGAAGTACCAACTGTACCGCGCGAGATAGTTGCCTCCCTTCCGGGGACCGCCCGGAAGGTCGCGGTAATCGTACTGCGCAAAGATACCGGTCCGGCCAAAATCGGTCTGCCGGTCGATTCCTGGCGTCATCGACTCCGTGTAGATCTGTTCGGCCGACACGAAGCGTCTGTCCGTGCCGGGGCCGACATTCACTTTCAGAAAGCCACCCGTCGCGCCGACTTTTAGGTTTCGTACCGGTTTGACGCCCCCGGAGAAATCCCACGCCATGTTTTCCAGCCGGAAGTTGCTCCGCCCAGTCTTCGCCGAGTCGGGTCCCGGTCCGTAGTACTGCATTCGCGGGTAGTTACGATGCGCGGCATAGAAATCCACGAATACCCGATCGCCGGCGAGCCGTGGCATCGAGAGCTCAAAATCCAGAAGGGTGTATTTCTTCAGCGACCCTCGTGCTGAACTGCGAAGGATAACCTCGCCGTCAGCTAGGTCCGTACGCAGGTACTCCGGTCCGAGGGCGAATCCAGATCCCGTCACCAGACCGCCAAACTTGACCCGAAACCCGGCGATACCGGCGGTCAGGCGCTCGAGTACCTTTTTCTCGTTGATCTCGACCAGCCGTTGTTCGAGGCCCGAGGGGTCGTCCGGAGTCAGCCGCTTCGCTTTTTCATCACGCGCAGTTTCGATCTCGCCGGCTCTTGATTCATGCTGAGCGAGAGCGGGAGTCAAAAGAAGCACCAGACACAACAGGAGCGTGAAAGGCACCGGCCACCTCGACGGTTTCCCTATTATCGCGCTGAACTGCCGAAATGCGAAAAGATTTATTCCGGCTTGGCGATCGAGCCCGATGATTCCTTCGCCAGCCGAATCCGCGCCCCCTCGAGTTTCTTCGTGATCTTCGCAATCTCCGCGGGATCCTTCTCAGACGGGGCGCCGGCTTCCCATTCCTTCAGCGAAATCTCCCACTGCCCGATCGCATCCTTCAGTTGACCCTTCTTCGCAAGCACGTCTCCGAGGTGGTCACGCACCGTTGGGTCGCGGGAGACCCGCTCCAGCGCCTGGCGCAGATGCTTCTCGGCCTCGTCGAGCTTATCCAGCCGGTAATAAACCCAGCCCAGGCTATCCAGGTAGGCGCCGTTGTTGGGGTCCAGTTTCACCGCCTTGTCGATGGAACGGAGCGCCTCCTCCAACCGGACATTGCGGTCCGCCAGCATGTACCCCAGGTAGTTCAGCGCCGAGGCATTCTCAGGATCGACCTCAAGCACCTTGCGGAACTCGGCCTCCGCCGCGTCGAAGTTCTTCGCGCGCTCGTACATTGCGCCGCGCATGAAGTAGACAGTCTGTTTGTCCTCCGACGACATGGACAGTTTCTCCGCGGCGTCGAGCGCCTTTCCCATCTCGCCGTAGTTCTTCGTTTTCTCGTATGTCTGCGCCAGCGCCAGATACGTCTCGCGATCGCTCTTGCCGTCAAGCAGCTTCTTCACTTCGGAGACTGCCTCGTCTCCCCGGCCCATGTCCGCCAGTAAAGAGGCACGGATGAGAAGGATCGTCCTGTCTTTCGGGAACCTCTTGTAAGCGGCATCGGCTTCTTCAATCGCCTTGGAATACTCCTTCGCCTGCCGCCAGGTGTCCATCACCTGCGCCGCGGCACGAGACGCCGACTCCGGGTTAACCTCTTCCATCTTCCGGAAGGTCTCAACGGCTTGCTTGTACTGCTCGCCCGATCGGTAGAGTAGACCAAGCCGCTCCAGCAGCACCGCACGATTCCCACGCTCCGCCTGGCTGGAGGATTTTTTCTCCCCGGAGTCGACCAGTTCCTTCATTTTGGCGATGGCCTCCTCCGTTCTGCCTTCGGCTTCCAGCAGGTTCACCTCGTTGTAGCGGACCTCCAGATTGTCCGGATCGGCTTGGCGCGCCCGCTCCGACGCCTCCCGCGCCTTCACAAAGTCACGCTTCTGCCGGTAAATCTGTGAGACCCGCAGGTGCGTCTGGGCGTCCTTCGGCTCCGCCGCGGCGATGTCCTGGTAGAGTCGAAGCGCCTCGTCCTCTTGGCCTGAAAAGAGGAGATTCTGTGCCAGCGCACGCTTCAGCTCGACGTTCTCGGGCGCCATCTCCAGCGCCTTTCGGAGCACTTGCGCGGCGCTCACGTAATCGCGCATCTGCTCGTGGGCGTTGGCCAGCGTCGTCAGGGTCCGAAGGTTCGGATTCTGGCGGGCTACCCGATCCAGCATCTCCATCGCCCGCTTGCCGTCGCCGAGATCGGAGTAGACCATAGCGAGACCCGTCATGGCCTCTTCGCTCGTCGGATCGATCTCAATCGCGCGGCTGAACGCTTTCTCCGACTCAATCGAGTTCTGTGCCACCTTGTGTAGGCGGCCCAGCATCAGCCAGCTATCAAAATCGCCAGGCTCTTTCGCGACGATCTTTTGGTACTGCTCCGTTGCCTTCCGGAGCATTTCCTCGTTGATCCGGTTATTCTGCGTGTCGCCGATGAGCCGGGCGTAGATCCGTCCAAGCACCCGCCGGGCCTCGATTGCGTCGGGGTTCTTCTTCAGCCGGTCCTCTGCTTCCGTCACCGCGTCGTTGAGGCGCCCCGCCTGCACATAGGCGTCGGACAGTCGCTCGGCCAGGTAACTGCTCGATGGGTCGGCCTGAATCGCCAACTTGAAGTGGTCGATAGCCTTGGAGAGATACGTGCCGCGGTTCCCGTACGCGCCAGCCAGTTCGGTATAGAGGTGGCCCATCGAGAAGTGGTAGTAGGCGTCCGCACGCGACACGCCCTTCGCGGCGGCCCCATCTGTCGGAGCCTGGGCCAGAATGTCGGCCGCTGGCGCCACGAACGCCAGTACAGACAACACGGCCATGGGAACTCTTTTTCTCGGTCGATTCATGGAACGAGCCTCTCACCGCTACCCAGGAAACGGACCAGCGGCCAGGTATCCTCTCTTCCAACAGTATATCCTTAGTTCGCAGGCTTATGGCTCGGCTTAGGACTTCAGCGCGACGTCCCGTGTAGAATACCTCCCATGGCCGACTATTCCCGCAGGGATCTTGTTCGCCTCATAGCCGCCGGATCCGCATCCGTGCGCGCCTCCGTGGCTGCCGGCTCCATTCCTACCCGCCGCCTCGGCAAGATCAACTTTCAGGCTGGCATCCTCGGTCTTGGCGCCCAGCACCTCGGTGACTTCGACGTTGGACAGAGCGTCGTAGACCGCGTGATCGGCGAAGCACTCGACAACGGACTAAACTACATCGATACCGCGCCGCCTTACAACCTCTCCGAGGAGCGGGTTGGCCGCGCGATCAAGGGGAAGCGCGACAAGGTGTTTCTCGTCTCCAAGGTCGAGACCAACGCCAAGGGTGACGCTCTCTACCAGGTCCGGGACAGCCTCAGAAAACTGCAGACCGACCATCTGGACTGCGTTCACATCCACAACATCAGCCGCGACGACCGCTACCCCAGCCTGGACCAAGTTATCAGCCCGAATGGCACCCTCGGCGCCCTCATCGAGGCGAAGAAGCAGGGAATGATCCGGCACTTCGGCTGCTCCAGCCATCTTCGCCCCGGTCGCGTGCTCCCCGCGTTTGAGACCGGGGAGATTGAGCTGTTCATGTGTACGGTCAACTTTGTCGAGCGTCACATCTACGGTTACGAGGAGAAGGTCCTTCCGGAAGCCCGGCGCCGCAATATCGGTGTTATTGCCATGAAGGTGCTTGGCGGCCCCGTCCCTGGGCCGGGCGCTCGCCTGGTCTCGCCGGAGGATTACCAGACCACGTTGCGTTACGTTTGGGGCGTTTCTGGCGTTTCTGTCGCGATTATCGGCCTGCGTACTCCGGAGGAACTTCGTCAGGCTCTCGCCGCCGCCCGGTCGTTCAAACCATTCGATCAGGCCGAGATGGCCACTGTCACGGACCGCGGTAAGTTGCTGGCCGCGCAGTGGGGCCCCCTGCGCGGTCCCGTCGCCTGACCAACATCGAGCACGATCCGCTCCGCAAACCCGCCTGTCCGGACAACCGTATACAATGTCGGCATGTCCGATTCCAGGCGGATCGCCGTGCTCGGTGCGGGAAACATCGGCGCGGCGCTGATCGGCGGCATTCTCAAGGGAGGTGTTGCGGACCGCAAGCACGTGGTGGCCACCGTCCGCACCGCCGATCGCGCCCGTGAGGTCTCCGAGAAGTATTCGATTCCGGTGACCGCCGGTGGCAACCGGGAAGCGGCCGAATGGTCCGACATCTTGATCGTGGCAGTGAAGCCGCCGACGTTGCCGCGCCTGCTCGAGGAAATCAGGGGAGTGCTCCGCAGCGACCAGATCCTGATCTCACTCGCCGCCGCCGTTCCCATTTCTCTCATTGAAAAAACCGTAGACAAGCGCATCCCCGTCTTTCGCGCCATGCCGAATATCCCGGTCGTGGTTGAGGAAGGGGCCACTGCCGTCTCGGCGAACGCCGCCGTGACCGCATCCCATCGCAAGATCGTCG
>JAEHDI010000594.1 GCA_016880505.1 Bryobacterales bacterium
GCGCACGCCTGCTCCCAATAACCCATCACCATACTCGCGAATGCGCCCGTCTCCGTTCCAGGTGCCGCGATGCGCATGGCGTCCTCAAGAGTGTCCACGATGTAATTCTTGAAGAACCAATCACGTGCCTGGCGCAGCCGGGCCTCGCGACGCAAATCATAGACCTGCAGGTGGAGCTGCGCTTGCTCATGCGTGGGTTTGGTTTCCATCGTTCCTCTCTCCTTTCCCCCGGGTTGCCCCCACAAACTTGGGCTTGCTTTCGGCGTGCCGAGGAGACTAACCGGGCAGACGCGCCATCGCCATTACCGGCCAGCTTTCAAGGCTGGTCTTGTGCACCTCAACACGCGTTTCACCCTTGTGCCTCTATTCCCACTATGGCCTGGCGCCGGCCCCCAGAAGTCTCCTGTGCCTCTGCTTTCCACCCCAAGAGAGCCTGCTTGACGACGATGAAGCGGGACAGCCGCCTCACCACCAGGTACAGCAACGAGGCGGCACACAGGATCAAAAGCGCCCACCGCAGGTAGGTTGCGGTTGAGAGCGAAAGCCATACTCCAGTTCCCATCGCAACATAGGCTGCCAGACAGGCCGGGCACTTCGGCAGTAGCGCGAGGATCGCGCCCGGAGCCATCCAACCGGTGATGTCGAGACACCGCCGGGCGAATGTCGGCAGATGCGGCCGACCCCCTATGGTCTGCGCTGCGATCGGCTCAGAATGTGATTTGCTTGCAGCGATTTCACAGCAATGATGAGTGTGCATGATTGTTCTCATGTCGCTGCTAGTTGATGGATCGCGCAAGCGCAGGCCGGCTGGTGGTAGCACCCGCTGGCTTCCACCGTACCGCCCCGATCGTACATGTTCCTCGGTCGGACCCAGTCGGCAAGTGTGTGGTAAGGACCGTTCTCGCCGCGGCCCTTCGGCGTCACTTCAAGATACCTGTATATCCCGAGGAACTCCTCACCGCCGCGACCAAAGGTGGAATAGGTGTGGAAGATCTGACCGGCATCGTCCTTGAAGAAGACGCTGTCGCCGGAGCGGTCCTCCAGCCAGGGATTTGCCTGTTCATAGTTGTAGAAGGCACGGCCTGCCGCGACCTGTTCGGGCGTGAACGAGACGTTGAAGTCGTAATTGAAATCCGAGTGGTAGGACGACACCCATCGGAAGCGCCAACCCATCCGGTTTCTGACCTCCTCAATTTCCTCGATCGGCGCGCGTGCCACAACGGCGTAGGTGACATCGTGGTTCTGCAGGTGCACCAGCCCTCCTTCCATATGGTCGACTTCGAGGGAGCAACCCACGCACTGCCCGACCTGGCCCGGCCCCATCATGAAGTGCTTGATGAAGAGCTGGCGGCGTCCGTCGAACAGGCCGGCGAGCGTCACCTTGCCCTCTGGCGCGTCGAAGACATACTCCTTCTCGATCTTCACCCAAGGCAGGGCGCGGCGCTCGGCGGCCAATTGATCGCGCAATCGCGTGAGCCCCTTCTCTTTGCTGAGCAGTTCCTTGCGGGCCGCAATCCATTCTTCTCGTGATACGACCTTGTGGCCTGTTATCGTTGTCTCGGTTGTCCTCATTGGTGATCTCCTACTGTTTTGGTGTTGCACGACGCCGCTCGGTTTCGGGGTAGGTTTTCCACTTCCTCTCGTCATAGTATTCAAGGCAGATGTGTTTCATACTTTCTTCCTCCCTTGGGGTGTATCCGTAGGGTGTGGTTGAAAACGCTCCATGTCTGCTCCGTCGATCCTGGCGAGATCCAGGCTGCGCGACTCGATTCCCCGCGAGACGGCAGCAGTAGGAGAGGGAGACCTTCGCATCCTGGTTAGGGTTTCTCACCTCTCGTTCACCGCGCTCGGCTCCATGTAGATGAGTTCCCAGATGTGGCCCTCGAGGTCCTGGAATCCGTGCTGATACATGAAGCCGTAGTCCTTGGACTTAACATACGTGGTTCCACCGGCGGAGAGGGCTTTGCCCACAATGTCGTTGACCTGGTCACGGCTCTCGCACGACAGGGCAACCAGCACCTCCGTGCTCTTCGCAGCGTCGGCGATTGTCTTGGGCGTGAACTCCTTGAACTTCGCCCGGGTCAGCAGCATCACGTAAATGTCTTCGCTGACGATCATGCACGCAGCCGTCTCGTCCGTGAATTGCGGATTGAACTTGTAGCCTAGTTTGCTGAAAAACTCGACGGAACCCTTCAGGTCCTTTACCGGCAGGTTCACGAAGATCTTGGTCGCCATCCCTATGCCTCCGCCTATGGCTTGAGATCAACGGCCGCTTTGTAGCTCCCGTCCATGTAGAAAGGCACGGATTCATGCGCATGCGCGATCTTCCACTCGCCGCCGATGTTACGGAAACAGAGCGTGTAGCGGAACCAGACGTCAGTCTTCTCGCCATTGGTCCTCGTTCCGCTCATCCGGTTGAGGCTGTGGCAGAAGGCCGCATTCTCGCCCGCGGTGACGGCCAGGTCGCGAATCTCGTACCCAATCGGGCCTTTCCATGAGGAGAACCACTCTTTCAGGCCCTTCTCATGCACATCCCTCCCTGCGTATCTGAGGGGAGGCGCCATGTCAAACTGCACGAGATCGGGCGCATAGTGGGACATGACGCCGTCAACATTCTTGGCGCGGAGTGCGCTTGCCCAATCTTCGATTATTTCACGAATCTGGGCTTCATCATTTGCCTTGGTGTGTCGGCTTGTCATCTCATTCCCCTTTCTCTTCATGCGGATACTCCAGGGCGGATTAGCCGAAGCCATGAACCTTCGCTCCACCGGGAGTTCGCGCCGCCGATCAGCGGCGCCCGGCACAGCCGCGCCGTCGTGACATCAGACCACCGCGACTTTCACGCAGTGGATTGGCGGGAGCGAGTCGAACAGACAGCTCCACTCTTCGCCGCCGTCTCGCCCGATCCAGAGCTGTCCGGTTGTGGTCCCAAAATAGAGCGCGGACGACTTAAGCTCGTCGACATCCATCGCGTCGCGCTGGACCGTGAAGAAGCTCTCCCGCTTTGGCAGTCCGCGGGCGAGCCGCTTCCACGAACCGCCGCCGTCCTCGCTGCGCCAGACCGCGGGGGCGCCGCCCGGACAGGTGCGCGTCAACGGCTCGAGCGGCACGACGTAAACCGTGTCGGGATTCTGCGGGTGCACGAGGATCGGGAAGCCGAAATCGGACGGCAACCCATCGCTGATCGACCGCCACGTGTGGCCGTGGTCGTCGCTGCGCAAGACGCCGATGCCCGGACGCTCGGGCCAGCCGCCGTGATTCTGCATGTAGAGCCGGCCTGGCGCGTCCGGGTGGCCGGCGATCTTGTGCACGCACTGGCCGAATTCGGGGAAGGGATCGGGCACGTAGCCAGCGCCGACGCCCCGGTTTGAAGCCGTGAAGGTCTTGCCGCCATCCTCGCTCAGGTAGTGGCCGCCGGTGGAGATGCCGAGGTGAACCCGATCCCCAGCGCGCAGGATCGTGTGCAGGCAGAGCCCGCCACCCCCGGGCTGCCACTGGCGGGCGTGCGAATGGTTGCTGATGCCCGGAACCAGCTCCCAGGAATCGCCGCCGTCGCTGCTCCGGAAGAGCGCCGCCGGCTCGACGCCGCACCATAGCTCCTTCTTGTTGTCCCCCGCTTCGAGTGCCCAGATGTTGGCGAGCGCGCGGCCATCCTCCTTCGGGAAGGCAGGAGGCGACTTCGTCTCCCTGAACGTCTTCCCGACATCGGTGGAGCGCAAGACCTTCATGCCGAAGAATGCGTTGCAGCTCGAGGTGTAGAGGCGCGGCGTGCCGCGGGTGTCGATCAGCGCCCCGTAGATCGCCACGCCCGCTCCGAAGGGCCCGCGCAGGGCGAAGCGGCGCCGGGTCATCGGCGCCTGGGCGACGA
>JAEHDI010000595.1 GCA_016880505.1 Bryobacterales bacterium
CCAGATCGCCGGCCAGGACCTTTTCCTCCCCTTTATGCAGGACGGACACCGCCATCTTGTTCCCGTCTCTCTGTAGACGAAGCGCCTGCGTGTCGGCCATCACACGAAGGCCTTCGGCGGCGAGGGCCTGCCCGAGTGCGACCCCGACGTCGGCATCAAGATGGGACAGGACATGAGGCCCCCGCTGCACGAGGGTGACCTGCGTGCCGATCCGCGCGAAGAACTGGGCAAACTCCAATCCGACGGGTCCGGCCCCCAGCACGATGAGTGATTCCGGCTGCTCCCGTCGATCCAGCAGACTGTCGCTGGTAGTACAGCCCGTCGTCGTCAGACCCGGAATCGCCACCTCGCGTGGAACCGAGCCGGTCGCGATGATGAAGGATCTCGCGGCCAGACAAGTCGAGCCGACCTGCAGCCGGTAGGGGGAAAGAAAGGTCGCCGGAGCTTCATAGAGCGTCAGGGCCGGATCGCGCAATTGCTGAATCCGGTACTCGGCGAACTCACGGACCAGGCGATTCTTTCGATCGACAATTGCTGAGAGACTGGCGCGTACCTCGACCGGCGACAAGCCGAATTCAGGAGCTCGCCGCATCACAGCGGCAATCTCAGCCGATCGCAAGATGGCCTTCGTCGGCATGCAGCCCCGCAGAATACAGAGCCCGCCGAGCGGGCCCTGATCAACAATGGCCACGTCGGCTCCCGCTTCACGGGCCGTCCGTGCCGCCGCATAGCCGGCTGACCCGCCGCCGATCACCACCACATCATGTGTCCGTTGAGTTGTCATACACCTTCCATTTATAGTCGAGGCAAGAAAGGATACACCATGGTCCAGCCAGGCCGCTATCGACACTACAAGGGGAACGACTACGAAGTCGTAGGTGTGGCAAAACACTCCGAGACGGAAGAGGAGGTCGTCGTCTACCGCGCGCTCTATGGCGGAAGGGGACTCTGGGTGAGACCGCTTGTCATGTTTCTTGAGACCGTGGTGGTCGAGGGTCGACCGCAACCCCGTTTCCAATTCGTGGCGGAATGCCCCATTCCACCCAAGGCCTAACCCCCTAGTTCCACCCCTATCCTCACTCTCTTCAGCTATTCAGCTTTCTCAGCTTAAGTATTTCCCGCAGTCCACCGATACCACGAGCAAGGAGAGACTTCCATGGCAGTGATCCAAGCCATCACTGGAGTTGCCGAAACCTATCCGGTCAGACCCCTGACGCCCGGAGCGCCGCTGATCGACGCCGTCGACAGCCAGGCCGGCAAGGATCACCGTAACCCGGCCGGTGATCGAACGAAGTTGGCGGCACAACAGGCCTATCAAGAATAGACCAAGCAGACACGGCCTCCAAAGCCGGCCATCCTGGCCAGAGATTTGATGCCGACCCCGGTCATCACCTTGCCCTCCGACGCCACCCTCACACCACGCACCTCGCATAACCGCCTGCGCGATTCCCGGGATTCGATCCGGCGAAACGACGCTATTTCACCATAGTCCAACGGGCGAATGTGGCGGCCTGGCCCACTCGAATACCCTGGCCATCGACGACATTCCATACGGTGGCATCTTCGACCAGAAACCGCTTACCAGTGGAAGAGATTCTGATTCCCCGATAGCCGGAATAATATCCCTGCTTCTCAGCCACCGCCAACATGCGGGCACGCTCATCCCGGTTCATGGGCTCAGCGGTAAGGCGAGAGGGCGTGCTCGTCAATTGTGCCCACGACAGCTCCCACAGGTCGAGAGCCTGCTGGTTGCCATAATTCAAGTGAGGATCGGCCTGTGTGTCGTGCGACACCACCACGAAGGGCGCGGCAAAAAGCGCCTGCGCCTGCGCGTCCGGAGTGCTGGTTCGGATCAGCAAGTCCCGCCCGGTCCAGCGCCGAAAGCTATCCAGGAGAAGCTGTGACCACGTAACTGTAAAACGGTGGGGGACATCGCCGGTCGACATGCCATGCTGCTATCACGTCTGAAAGGGCAAGACAAGGGAGGGAATCAGGGCTTGGCGGAATTGGCCTTGCGGGAGGTCGGTTTAGGGGGCAGGCGGTATTCGACGAGCCGACAACTACAGAAGGCCACCTGCCGGGTGTCGGTTGTCACTCGCATGATGATGGAGTGGCAGAACACAGAGCCCAGCGAGCAGGTATCCCGGATGGCAGTCCGGAAAAATTCTGAAGTCTACCCCTGTCATGCGCCCCCTCCCTGGCATGCCGCCCGAGCCCTATGTATAATGACGCTCTTTTACACTCCACTAGTACCGGTTAGTGAGGAGCACGTCATGGCAGGCAAGACATTATTCGACAAGATCTGGGATACACATCTCGTGCGGGAGGAACCGGACGGGACTACCCTGTTGTACATCGATCGGCAACTGGTCCATGAGGTCACCTCGCCGCAGGCCTTCGAAGGGCTGAAACTGGCCGGGCGACGTCCGCGCCGGCCGGCCGCGACGCTCGCGGTCCCGGACCACAATGTCCCGACGACAGACCGCCGTCTCGGTATTGCCGATGCCGTCAGCGCCAAACAAATCCAGACCCTGGAAGACAATTGCCGGGACTTCGGTATTATGCTGTTCGGCATGAACGACATCCGCCAGGGCGTCGTCCACGTCATCGGCCCGGAACAAGGATTTACGCTTCCCGGCACGACGATCGTCTGCGGCGATTCTCACACCTCCACACACGGCGCGTTCGGCGCACTGGCCTTCGGCATCGGCACCAGCGAAGTCGAGCATGTGCTGGCGACACAATGCCTGGTGCAGAAGCGGCCCAAAACCATGGAGATCCGCGTCGACGGAGTTCTCTCAGATCGCTGCTCCGCCAAGGACATCATTCTCGCCATCATCGGCAAGATCGGCACGGCCGGTGGAACCGGGTATGTCATCGAATATACGGGATCGGCCATTCGCGCCTTGAGCATGGAAGGCCGTATGACCCTGTGCAACATGTCGATCGAGGGCGGTGCCCGTGCGGGCATGGTCGCTCCGGATGAAAAGACTACAGCCTATATTAAGGGACGTCCGCTGGCCCCGAAGGGCGCACTGTTCGAGCAGGCCGTGCGGGCATGGGAACAATTGAAGACGGATCCCGATGCAAAATACGACGCCACGCTGGTCATGCGCGCCGAAGACATCGCCCCGCAAGTCAGCTGGGGAACCAGTCCCGGCATGGTGCTCGGAGTGGATCAACGGGTTCCGGACCCGACCACGATGACCGACGACAAGACCCGCAAGGCCACCGAACGCGCGCTCGAATACATGGGGCTCGCCGCCAATATGC
>JAEHDI010000596.1 GCA_016880505.1 Bryobacterales bacterium
GTATTGGTACAAAGAGCCCTATACCAAAGAAATCTGGCTCGTTCAGTGGACTCTAGACGACGGAGCCAAACGTACTCTCGCTGTGGACATGACCACGGACGAGGCGGAAGGGGTCAAGGCTGATATCGCCGCTGGGATTGCTCAACATCTGCGAACCCGCGTCGCCGAGTGCCAGCGCATCAAGATGTGCGGTGTGACGCCGGCTGACAGGGAGCGCGCGGCGATCCGGATTTCCGGCATCCTGATGGAAGCATTGGTGCAGTACTTCGCGGCCATCGAAGAGCAGACTCTCAGCGAGAGCCGCAAAACGAGTGCCTCGCTCCGGCAGGAGCTGGAAGAACTGCGGCACAACCTTGAAAGTCCAACTGGGTCACTTGCCACTCAGCTTAAACAGCTTCAAGAGGAGCTGTCGTCCTTGCAGAGACTGATCAACGGAGCCGTGGAGCGGCTCAATCGGCAAGCACAAGCGATCCGCTCAGTCACCGAAGTGCAGGGGCGGCATGCCAGTGCTCTACGACAACTCGTAGAGACTCTCATGCGTTCAGCCATCACATCAGACATCCCTCCCTCGCAAACAAACACCCAACTCTAGGCCGATTCCAGCGTTTGCGGCGCCCTTCTCCTTCCCTTACGTGGCTAACCTCAGCGAGAAGTAGTGTCGATACGCGCAAGGGATACCTTGGCTACGGCCCTACTTCAAGAAGCGGAGCGGCCAGATAGATTGAGGACACGGCGAAGAGAACTGCTGCCAGAAGCACCTGCAGCCAGAAGGCCGGAACGAATCGTTGCACGCGGGCGCCGAGATACATGCCGGCGAAACCGCCGGATCCGAAAAGACCACCAAGCAGCCAGTCTGGAGCGACCGCCACACCGTTACTCCGGTACTGAGGTGCGATCAATTCCGCAAAGGTCACCCCGACCACCGAAGTGAGGAAGGTTCCCATCAGCGTCGCGCCGGCCACGGTATGAACCGACAGCCCGTACAGGGCCACGAAAAATGGCGCGAGGATTGCTCCTCCGCCAATCCCATAGACGCCGCCGATCAGGCCCACGACCAGAGATACCAGCAGCACCCCAAGCGTACCGCAACGATATTGCCGGCCTTGGAACTCGTAAACGAGGTGACGCCGGTCAAAGGCCACTTTCTGGACAGCCCAGTACGCGCCATCGGAAAGGGCCGGTTCCCCCTCCCAGACCGCATCGCGTCTGACGCGCCGGGCATCGAAGATGAGGCGGACCCCGATAAACAGCAGCACGCACGCGACGAATATCTTGAAGCGGCCAGGATCCGGCAGCCAGGTTACTCTCATCCACTCGCCCACCACAACTCCAGGTGCACCACCCGCCACGACGATCCAGGCAAGCGGCGCAACCAGTCGCCGCTCCCTCCAATAACGATAGATCCCACTCGGAATGGCGACAATGTTAAAGACAAGATTCGTCGGACTCACCGCTGGACTGACAAAACCGAGGACACTCATCTGGAACGGTAATAGCAGAACCGCTCCGGACACTCCGGCCATCGACGTGAAGAAAGAAACCGCAAAGCCGGCGACCAATGGCGCCCAGACAGGAGCTTCGACTCCCGACACCGGGAAAAGGGTTACCATCGCGTCTCAGCGTATCAGACCCATGGAAGGGCGCAGGCAGGCGTCCCGTTTATGAACGTCGCCCGCATGGACATGTGATGAAGAGCAGACCGTCTGAAACTCCTGATTTTGACCCGGCCCGCTAAGAGACGGCATCATGGAACAGAGGTGATTGATGAGCAAACTCGTGGCCCCGCATGGAAGCCCGGCGCTGAAAGCGCTGCTACTGGAGGGTAAGGAGAGACAGGAAGTACTGGAAAAGGCGAAACGCCTGAAGAAGATTCCGATGACGAGTCGCGAATCCAGCGACTTAATCATGATGGGCATCGGTGCGTTCACGCCCTTGGAAGGCTTCATGGGGCGCGACGACTGGAAGGGCTGCTGCGACGACTACAAGTTGCCCTCCAAGAGCGGCCTGTTCTGGCCCATTCCGATCACGCTGTCGGCCTCGCAGGATGACGCCAAGGCGGTCGCGATTGGCGAGGATGTCGCCCTGTGGGACACCGAGACCTCAACCATCATGGGCACCATGAAGGTTGCCGAGAAGTACACGATCGACAAGGAGCACGAGTGCAAGCAGGTGTTCCGCACCACCGACCAGGCCCATCCGGGCGTGAAGAAGGTGATGGAGCAGGGTCCGGTGAACCTGGCCGGCCCTGTGACAGCGCTCTCGGAATCCTACTATCCCGACATGTTCGCCGGCATCTATCAGCGGCCCGCCGAAGCGCGCTTGTTGTTTGAAGAACGTGGGTGGAACACTGTGGCAGCACTGCAGTTGCGGAACCCGATGCACGGCTCGCATGCGTACCTTGCCTGGGTCGCCATTGAGGTGTGCGACGGCGTCTACATCCATCAACTGGTCGGGAAACTAAAACCAGGGGACATCCCGGCAGAAGTGCGAGTTAAGGCGATCGACGCCTTGGTGAACAAGTACTTTCGTAAGGACCGCGTCGTACAAGGCGGCTATCCGATGGAGATGCGTTACGCCGGACCGCGCGAGGCGCTGCTTCATGCCGTGTTCCGCCAGAATTATGGCTGTTCCCACCTGATCGTCGGGCGCGACCACGCAGGTGTCGGAGATTACTATGGCCCGTTCGATGCGCAGAAGATATTTAACGAAATTCCGCCGGATGCTTTGGCGCTGCGTCCCCTTTGCATGGACTGGACGTTCTACTGCTACGAATGCGGCAGTATGGCTTCCATGAAGACATGTCCGCATGAGAGCAAGGCGGTGATCGATGAGAACGGCCAATACCGAGGCGGCGCGCGCCTGCTGCTTTCGGGCACGATGCTGAGGAAGCTTATGAGCGAGGGCAAGCCGGTACCGTCTGAGTTTTCCAAGCCCGAAGTGATCGAAATTCTGAAAGAGTATTACGATAGCCTCGAAGAGAAGGTCGAAGTAAAGCTGCACGGCTTCGCCACGGGAGACTCAGGAAGGAAGTAGCCTCCGCCGGCCGGCATCGGCCTCTTGGCACTTGGCATAGAGTGGAGAGA
>JAEHDI010000597.1 GCA_016880505.1 Bryobacterales bacterium
CCAGACCGCGGGCCCAAGTAGAAGGCACAGCCCTCCGGCAGGCTCCTCGGAAAGCCCACCGGAAGCCCCTTTCCGATGACACCTCCGTCATCGCGCGCTGGCGGTTCCCGTGCCTGAGGCGATTCAGGTCTCACGTTGCGCTAGAGAGATCCCGCCTCGATTCAGTGGATTGAGGCTTTCAGATGCTGATACCTCCATTTGGCCGGAGCCTTGCGTTCTCCTAGGTTGTCCGCTGGTCCCAAGCTGGTTGCCCGTGGCAGAAGTCAGCCCGGCTTCACGAGTTAGCGTAAGCGGTTTGCACTCAGCGACTTCTCCCACCGGCGGTCAAAACCGACGGCGGAAGCGAGGGCGAAACCATGGCACTGACATCCACACCCCACGTGTGCGCGGACCGCCTCGGATTATTGGCGGCTGTTCTCTGTGCCGCCGCGGCGCGAGCTGGCTTTGCCGACGTGGAAAGCGAGATGGCGGAGCTCGTCACCTATGTATACGACAGCTCGGCCGCGAGTGAGGACACGATCGCGCGCGCCGACGACCTAGGTCTATGACCGGGTGAAAGATTTCCTTTTGTAACCGAACTTGCGGCGGGCGGCTCTGCGGTCGAACTTCCAGTTGATCTTTATGCGGTCGCGATTCATGCGGCGATTCCAGGCGCGGCTCTCGACGCGTAGCGTCTGGAGATCCGGAATTCTTCGGGTGCCAAGGCATTGCCGCGAGAACATGCCGATTTCGATTTCCGCCTGATTCAGCCAACTCCCGTGGGTAGGGGTGAAGTGCACGGTGAATCGGCCCCAGATCTCGCCTCCGATCTCCACTCCGAAAACGTCCGTCAGCGACTTGCGGCGGTGGATGTTGAGGTTATCCATGACCAGGTGGATGGTCCGCGCCTCCGGGTATTGCATCGCCAGATCGCAGGCGGCTCGTGCGAACTCGAACCCCGACCGATCAGGGGTTGCGAATGTGAAGTGCCGGCCCGCTTTCGGCTCTACTGCACAGAAAACATTGGCGGTGCCACGCCGCTCGTACTCGTTATCCCGCCGCGCTTCCCGTCCTGGCTGGGCCGGGGAGGCGGGGCGGACATCGGCATGCAGCGTGACCGGCTTTTCATCCAAGCACACTACTGGCTCGGTAGGATCGTAGGGTCTTTCATACGTCTCCAGCACGTCTTCCATCTTGGCGATGTACTCGTCATTGAGTTCGGCCACGCACCACATTTTTTTCCCGCCACGGCTTGAGGTCGTGGTCCAGGAGCAGAATCCGTACGGTTTCCCTTCCCACGCGTGGAACCAGTCGCCGCTTTACGGCTTCCTGCGCCACCAGTCGCACGGTCCAGCGGGCGCGGCCTTCGGGCGGGTCGCTGCACACCATGGCGATGATCCGCTGCTTCTGGCTGTCATCCAGTACGGCCGCAGCGCCGGGGCGCTGCTTATCGTAAAGCGCAGGTTCAAGGCCGCCTTCCTGGTAGCGATGGCCGAGCTTGCGAATGGCCTGTGGAGTGAGTGGGACAACGCTGGAAATACGCGGTGCGCTGCTGCCCTTGGCCAGTTGCAGCAGCGCAAGGGCGCGCAGGATGACCCGAACCTGCTGTACGCCGCCGCTCAGCAGCCGGGCCAGTTCTTTTTGGTCCTTCTGTGTAACTTCGATGCTCAGGGGTGGACGGCCCATACCCCCAGTATGCGCCCAAACATTTCCGATTTGGATTGTTTTTTAGAATCTTTTTAGGCGGTCAGAGACCTAGGAAGTCAAGAAGCGGCAGCGCCAGGGCTAGCGGAGCCAATAGAAGCGCGGCGAGAGGAAAGAGGATCACTGGAATGAACTC
>JAEHDI010000598.1 GCA_016880505.1 Bryobacterales bacterium
GCCGCCATCGTTGGCCCCGACGAAGGGGACGCCGTGCATGAGCTTGGTGTCATAGTGTCCGGTGACGGCCAGCGCGCGGCCCGACGTACCGCGGAACCGGGCGATGATGTTCTTCATTGCGACCGGACCGAGCCGCGTGCGGGCAGTGAAGTCATCCTCGATGATCTCGCAGCCTGTCGTTTTCAACTGCGAGAGTATGTAGGCCTGCAGGCGGTGGATCGCGTCCGATCCCGGAGGACGGGGACCAAAGGAGACCGCCTTCGCGGTGTACCGCAGCGCCGAGTCGCCGCTGAATCCCGCAGCGGGCGCGAGGGCGCGGAGAAAGGTTAAGAGCGCCTGACGGCGGTGCATAGATACCCCAAGGTGAAATTGCGTTCGCGGTCCAGGAAGTCGAAACCGGGCAGGAGGAGCGCGGGCGGCGCGAGGAATAGAGCGGCCACGGGTACGAGCAGTGGAGGAAAGAACTGCAATCCATTCAGCAGTCTTCGCGAGAGGAGCCGGAAGAAACCGCCGGCGGGCTCGACATCGACGGACGAAAATCCTGCCCGTTCCAGCAAATGTGAGATTCCGTGGCGGGTGAACCGGAAGTAGTCGTGTGGGGCCTGGTGGACCTCCCATTCATGGGGGACGGCGAGCAGGACCCGGCCACCGGGCTTCAGAGTCCGGGCGATTTCCACCAGCGCCGCGCCGGGGTCCGGCAGGTGCTCGAGCGTCACGATGTTCAGACAGGCGTCAAAGCAGCCGTTGGGGAAGGGAAGAGCGGCCAGGTCGGCGACGACGTCGAGGCCCCTGTAGTTCCACGCGGCGTCACCGATGCCAAGGTCAACGCCGCAGTACCGTTGGTTCGGGAAGAAGCCGGCATAGCGCCCTTCGCCCGCACCGGCGTCAAGCACACGGGAGCCGGGATCGAGAGATCGCGCGAAGACGGCGACCGCTCGTTCGATCTCAGCCTCGAAGAAGAGGATGTGACGACGCAACGGTCCAGGCAAGCAGCGCAGAATCGCGGCGCGGTTCATGCTTTCTTGCGCGCCTCCACCATTACCGTGGAGCCCGCACGGCACGCGGCCTCGATCAGGGTGAACGGAAGGCAGCAGACGACCAAGCCGAAATAGACCAGGTCCTTGAAGAGCCTGATTCGAGGCGTCTCCCGTGTGCGGCGCACCCGCCGGACCATCGGATCCAGCGACGGGGCGAGACTGGTGGCCATGCCCGCCGGATTGTCGCGCAGGGAGAAGTACTTCTGGCGGACTACATCAAAGCCGCAGTCGCCGAGGAGGACCTCAAGATCGCTGGCTCGGAAGTCATACAGATGGCGGGGGACGTCGACTCCGGTCCAGTTCTCACCCAACAGCAGGAACTGCCAGCAAGCGGCGTTCGGCACCTGGACAATCAACCGTCCGCCGGGTTTCAGGAGGCGATGCGCGGCCTCGATGTAGGACACCGGATCGTACAGGTGCTCGAGCACGTGGAACATGGTGACGGCCGCGCAGCTTTCCGAAGGGAAGGGCGCCTGAGAGAGGGTCGCGCAGACGGCCGGCACTCCGTTCACGCGCCAGGAGAGCACCGCAGCGTCGAGCGAGAAGTCCAGCCCGACAACAGGCAAACCACGTTCAGCCAGCATGTGGAGAAAAAGTCCGCCGCCGCAACCGACATCGAGAATCGGGCCTTGCGCGCGAGAGCTTTCCACCGCTCGCCTGACGAAGCGGACATGATCCCGGAGGACGAAGCGGCGGTAGATCTCTTCGAGCCGGTCGGCGTCGTCATCCGGCGCGAACCAGTAGTCTGCCGGATAATACTGCGCAATTTCTTCGGGCGTTGGACGCGGATGGAGGCGGATCAAACGGCACCGTGCGCACTCAACGACTTGAAACCTGTTGTAAGTGGTCCGGTAAAGCCGGTCCGTGGCAGTGAACAGACTCAGGAAATCGCCGCACTGGCAGGCGGGACACTCGCCACCGGAAGATGCGCGCTCGGGAGCCTTCAGGTCGATTCCTCTGTCAACTTGCGGAGCGGGATCCGGTGGTGGAGGATCAACCGGCGGACCTGGGAGGAGGAGAGGCGGCGGAACTTCGCGATCTCGCGGCGCTTCCGGAGCATCCGCGGAAGCATCCGAAGCGCCTGCAGGTCGCCCCGCAACAACGCCATTGCCGCCCGCAGTTTCTCGCGGATTCCCGGAAACCTGCTGATTTCGCCTTTTCCCCGAGCGGCGGCCAGCATTCCGGCTCCGATCCTCGCCGTGTAGTACAGGCCGTTCAGCCATAGCAGGCTCCAAGGAAACAGTTTCGCAGCAAGAAGGATGCGATTGCGCTCGATGAGTTCGAGACGGCGGCTGGAGGAGACACCCAAAGTAGCGCCGCGGTGATGCCGTACGACGGCGTCAGGCACGTAGAGACAATTCCAGCCGGCGATCCGGGCGCGGAGGCCCAGTTCGGCGTCGTCCGCATAAGCAAAAAAATCCTCATCGAATCCGCCGATCTCATCCAGCATCTCGCGCCGGTACATCGCGGCGCATCCATCCGGCCACAACGTCTCCTCGATACGGTCATACTGGCCAGTATCGAACTCTCCGGTTCCACGGCCTCTGTTCTGGCCGTCCGGGTAGATCAGGTGACCGACTTTGTCGATCCGCCGCGGATCCTCGAACACGAGGATCTTCGAGGCGGCCATGCCGACATCGGGCCGGCCGTCGAAGCATCGCCTCAGGGAGGCCAGCCAACCTGCCGCCGCTTCGGCATCGTTGTTCAGGAGCGCCACGAAACGGCTTCGGGCGGCGCAGATGCCCTGGTTATTCGCCCCGCAAAACCCGCGGTTTTCCGCGTTTTCTATCAAACGCAACGGAACAGGGCCGGCGCCAAACTGGCGTTTCACCATGTCCGGCGAACCGTCGACCGAACCGTTGTCAACAACGATGATCTCGAAGTCGACGCCTTCCTGCCGGGCCAGCGATTCCAGGCAGCGATGAAGAAGCTCGCGGCGATTCCAGTTGACGACAATGACAGCGATTTCCGCGTCTGCCTCGTGATTCACCGAACCGTTTATTATAGACCCTGAGCGCTACAGCCCTTGGCCGGCCGCACGTTCCGCCGCAGCTGCCCGTTCCCGTTTGCGCTGCTCCCGCTTCGCAAGCCGTTCGAGCAGAAGCAATTCGCGGCGGCCCCGCAGCTTGATCTGGTCGTCCACCCTTCTCCAGAATTTTCGGAAGTACTGCACGGCGGATGCGAGCGAGAATACAACAACTCCCCAGAGCCACAAATTGGCGTACGGAGCCAGTTGGCGCCAGCGGATGCTCAGCACGACCAGGGAGATCGCGATGACCTGCGACATCATCTTGGTCTTGCCCAGATCGCTGGCGCGGATCGTGTAGCCCTCAGCCGCGGCAATGCTTCGCAGTCCGGAGATGGCGAACTCCCTGCCGACGATCAGGATCACCATCCACGCCGGTATCAGCCGTATCTGGACGAGCGCGATTAACGCCGCGGAGATCAGGAGCTTGTCTGCGATCGGATCGAGCAGCATACCGACCGTCGTCACTTGGCCCCATTTTCGAGCGAGATATCCGTCAAGGAGGTCGGTTGCGGCCGCGGCGAGAAAAATAGCGAGCGCCAGAATGTCGTTCGAGAGGTGAAATCCGCCGACGTCGATACCGAGCTTTCCCTGCACCAACACTGCGACCAGAAACGGCACGAAGAAGATCCGCAGAATAGTCAACAGGTTCGGTAGATTCATCGACCCTAAACAAATATAGAACGGCTTGGTGTTTTGCGCCAACTTGTGGAAAACGTAACTGGGGAAGTGTGGCCGCTCCCTAAGGCGCCGGGGCGGCATCTACACGAAAAATAATGCCTTGCATAAGATCGCGAGCGGAATCCATGCGACGCTGGAGTCCTTTCCCGCAGGATTCCCACAACGTTTTCCACAGATCAACTCTCCACCAGGTAGCGACTAAGCCGGCGCCGGATGGACTCAGGGACGTCCGCTTCGACATTACAGTAGCCGTCCGCGTAGTCGGCGGCGCGCACCTGGCCGAACTCGTGGAGGAGATGAAGCGCAGCGCCCTCTCCTGCCGGGAGCCGGAAGCGCACGCGCTCGACAGGATCGAGCGGCAGCGTTTCGTCGATTGCTTCCAGGAGGCGTTCGATACCCGCTCCGGTGAGCGCGGAAATGCTGACGGCACGGGCCTGAACGATGGCTCCGAGATCGTCGGCCATGCGGCGATGGACGGTTTCGCGGTCGATGCCGCCGGCGGGTAGGCTGTCCGCTTTATTGAGAACGAGGACCTGCGGTGTGTTGGCGATGCCAATCTCGGTTAACACCTTGCGGACGTGGGAGGTCTGGTGTACCGCATGCGCGGAGGACGCGTCGACGACGTGGATCAAGAGGGATGCCTCGATCACCTCCTCCAGCGTGGCGCGGAAGGCGTCGATCAGGGTGGTAGGCAGGTTGCGGATGAATCCGACGGTGTCGCTTAGCAGAATCCGCCGGCGGGAGGGCAGAATGGCAGCACGAATCGTGGGGTCGAGCGTGGCGAAGAGCCGGTCGTCGGCCAGGACGCCGGCTCCCGTGAGGCGGTTGAAGAGAGTGGACTTACCCGCGTTGGTGTACCCGACCAGGGCGGCAGTGGCGAGCGGGATCGCCTGGCGCTGCTTGCGCTGAACCGAGCGATGGCCGCGCACACTTTCGAGTGCCACGCGTATCTTCTTGAGACGCCGGGCGATGCGCCGGCGGTCGGTCTCAAGTTGGGTCTCGCCGGGTCCACGCGTACCGATTCCGCCGCCGAGGCGGGACATCTCGACGCCGCGGCCGGCCAGGCGCGGCAGCAGGTAGCTCAGTTGGGCGAGTTCGACCTGAAGCTGGCCCTCGCGAGTGCGGGCGCGCCGGGCGAAAATGTCCAGAATGAGCTGCGTGCGATCGACCACCTTGACCGAGAGCGCGCGCTCGAGGTTGCGCTGCTGAGTGGGACTGAGATCCCTGTCGAAGATGACGACGCCGGCCTGCGAGGCCTCCGTGAGCTGTGCGAGTTCCCGCACCTTGCCACTACCGATCAGGGTGGCAGCTTCCGGGACGGGCCGCGATTGGATGACGTTCTCGACGACGGCAGCTCCGGCGCTCTCCGCCAGCGCGGCAAGCTCTTCCAGGGACTCTTCGGACGAATACCCGAAAGACCCCGCCGTGCCCGCCGCGAGCGAACCAGTCCGTCCGCGCAGCTCCAACCCTACAAGGATGGCCCGCTCGTCAGACTCCTTCACCAGCCGGGTAATCTACTCCTCCGTGGACTCGTGGGAGGGCACGCCCGGAGCGGGGTGAGGACCGCCCACCACCGGGGGACCAGCCTGGGCGTGCGTGGCCGCCGCGTAGGTGTGGGTCGGTTTGGAAACCACCAATGTCGAAATCGCGTGCTTGAAGATCAGCTGCTCCTGGTTGTTCGTCTCCAAAACCACAGAGTATTTGTCAAAACTCTTGATGCGGCCGGAAAGCTTCACGCCGCTCATCAGGTAGATGGTGAGGAAGGTCTTCTCTTTGCGCGCGTTGTTTAAAAATGCTTCTTGAATGTTTTGCGCCAGCTTCTCCATCGAATCTCCCTCGTTTGGGAACTGCACCCCCTCAACAGGCTGCTGCCGGGTGTCTCCAGATTGTAGCACTAAAACAGCTGGCAGCTATTAGCTTTCAGCTGTCAGCTATCAGCCTTCAGCTATCAGCGGCGGACGGGCAGGTACGAGTCGTTGGCCAGTACGCCGTTCTGGGTAATGGTCAACTTCAGGTTACCAGTTTGGGCCGATGCGGGTACCTGGAAGTCGATCTGATAAAGGCCGACCCAACCAGGCGCCAGGCCCGCGTACGAGACCGTGACGGGAGCGCCGTCAAGAGTGACATCCGGCTGTTTGACCACACGGTGAAGCTGGGGCGGGGCGGGCAGTCCAGTTGCCACCGCGGGGTTCGTGGAACCCATGCCGACCAGGTATACGTGAACGTACTCTGAGGAGCGGGCCGGACTCGCCGCATTCACAAGGCTGTAATTCTGGTGATGGGCGACGGCTGCGCTGTCGGTGTAGACGACGATGCCGGGAGTTGCTGGCTCCGTGAAGACCGTCACGGGGACCGACCAC
>JAEHDI010000599.1 GCA_016880505.1 Bryobacterales bacterium
ACGTCGGCTGACGTCGGACCAGCAGGTGGAGGAGATCCGCCAGATCGCCCGCACCGCGTCCGAGAACGGCCTCAACGGGGTCCTGTTCGCGGCGGGACTCGATTCGATCGACCTCAAGCCGCCCGACTACCTCGAGCGTCTCCAGAAAGTGAGGGAGATTTTCCGCGAGTACCACCTGGAAATGATCCCGAACATCTTTTCCGCCGGTTACGGAGGCGGTATTCTGGCGCACGACCGCAACTTGGCCGAGGGACTGCCGGTGAGAGATGCGCTGTACATCGCGAAGGGCGGCGAAGCGCGCATCGTGCCCGAGGTGCCGGTGGCGGATGGCGGTGCGGCGGTAGAAGGCGCATGGACGCGCGAAGTCGCGGTGCGCCCGTATCGCTGCTACCGGGTGACGTTCCGGGCCAAGAGTGAAGGTCTGCCGGAGACGCGCCCTTTCACCAGCGGCGCCTTCCGGTTGGACGTGCGGACGGCGGATAACCGGAACCTAACACCTTGGAACGCGCGCATACCGCCGACGACCGACTGGCGCGAGGTCCGCTGGGGATTCAACAGCCTGTGGTACGACAAGGTGCGGATCTCGATCGGCGCGGCAAGTCCGCGAACGGGAAAGGCCTGGGTGAACAGCGTGCGCGTGGAGGAGGTGGGACTTCTCAACGTGCTGCGGCGTCCGGGCGCCCCGGTGACGGTCCGGAGTGACAGCGACGGGACAGTCTATAGCGAGGGCCGCGATTATGAGCGGGTGGTCGACCCTGACCTTAACTTCCGATTCGACCACGAAGGCCCGGCGCTCAAGCTGGTGGCTGGGGGCCAAATCAAGGACGGCGAGCGGCTGCGCGTCAGTTACTATCACGGCTTTTCGATCAACGACGGGCAGACGACAATTTGCATGGCAGAACCGAAGACCCACGAAATCTGGCGCGAGATGGCTCGGCAGATGCATGCCGCGGTTGCGCCGCCGCGCTACGTGCTGAGCATGGATGAGATCCGCGAAGGAGGTACGTGCGAGGCGTGCCGCGGGCGGAACATGGCGCAACTGCTCGGCGAGTGCCTGACCAAACAGCTTCAGATGCTGCGGGAAGTGAACCCGAAAGTGGACGTGTAGGTCTGGTCGGACATGCTGGACCCGAACCACAATGCACACGGCAACTACTATCTGGTGCAGGGCGACTACACGGGATCTTGGAACTACATACCAAAGGAGATGGGGATCCTCGCGTGGTATTACCAAAAGCGAGCGCTGAGCCTGCCGTTCTTCTCAAAGCTTGGTTTCCGGACACTGGCGGGGGCGTACTATGACGCCGATACGTTGGACAACCCGCGTGGCTGGCTGGAAGAGCTTCAGAAGACGCCCAACGCACAGGGGATCGTGTACACGACGTGGCAGAATAAGTACGCTCTGCTCGAGGAGTTCGCGAAACTCGTGAGTGGGAAGCAGTGAATCGGAGACAAATCACTTATCCGGGGGTGAATGGCCACAAGAACTGGAATCTCGACTCGACGCTGACCAAGACCT
>JAEHDI010000600.1 GCA_016880505.1 Bryobacterales bacterium
CTGCGCGATCCGGACTTTGGGGACCTCGCCCGCCGCGCCCCGCTGTCCGATCTCCTGTACCCTGAGAAGGAGCGGACGGCCTGACGGACCGCAACCGTCCGCCGGAACACCTGCCTCAAGAGGTGAATGTGTGACTCGCCAGAACGCTCCGCTACGCATTGTCGCGATCGGCGGAGGCACGGGACTCGCCACGTTGTTGCGGGGGCTAAAACCGTACTCACTCGAACCGGGCACCGCCCCTTCGTCCAGGGGCGGCGGCCGCGCGGTGGAGATCACAGCGGTGGTCACCGTGACGGACGACGGCGGCAGTTCGGGCCGCCTGCGGCGAGAGTTCGACGTGCCGCCGCCGGGGGATATCCGAAGCTGCATGGTTGCCCTTTCCGAGGACGAAGCGCTTCTTTCGAGGCTGTTCCAGTACCGTTTTCGCACCGGACGGGGCTTGAAAGGACACAGTTTCGGGAATCTCTTCTTGACCGCGCTGAGCGAAGTCACCGGCGACTTCGCTCAGGCGGTGAAGGTTTCCTCCGAAGTGCTGGCGATCGCTGGCGACATCCATCCCTCGACCGGCGCTAACGTCACTCTTCAGGCGCGCCTCGCCGACGGAACGGTTGTTTCCGGCGAGAGCCGAATCAGCCGCAGCCGGTCGCCCATCGAGTCCGTCTTCCTCGAGCCGCGCCGCTGCCGCCCGCTGCCCGAAACATGCGACGCCATCACTCGAGCTGACATCATCACCTTCGGACCTGGGTCGCTTTACACCAGCGTGATCCCAAATCTGCTGGTGGAGGGCATTCCCGAGGCGATCAAGCGGTCCCAAGCAATCAAAGCCTACATCGTCAATCTGATGTGGCAACCCGGTGAAACGATCGATTACTCTGCCGCGGACCACGTCGCGGCGATCCACGAACACGCCCGCATGCGGTTGATCGACTGCGTGCTCGTGAACACCCGGCCGGTCAGCCCGGTTTTGCGCCGCCGTTACGCCCGTGAACGCGCGGGGCCGGTAGAATCCGACCTGGTACGGCTGCGCGAAATGGGATTGACAATCGTGGAGGGCGACTTCCTGGAGGAATCCGACAAAGTGCGGCATAACTCCGAGGCGCTAGCAGAGGCGGTCCTGGGACTCGCCAGAGAGAGACAATGGCGCCGTCTCGCGAAGCGTGCTGCCACGCGGTAAGCCACAATGAACCTATGGACATCCCGGTAACTGTTCTGATCCTGGCGGCCGGCCTTGGCACGCGCATGAAGTCGAAGAAGGCCAAGGTGCTCCACCGTGCGGGCGGGATGGCGCTAATCGAGCACGTGACCGACGCAGCCTTGGAACTTGCCCCCCCGGAGCGCGTGTTCATCGTGGTCGGGCACCAGGCCGACGAGGTAATGGCGGCGGTGGGAGACCGGGGCGTCAGGTTCGTTCAGCAAGCCGAGCCAAAAGGCACCGGACATGCCGTTATGGCCGCTCGCGAGGCGCTGGAGGGCGCCGGCGGGCTCCTGCTGGTCCTCTACGGTGACGCTCCGCTGCTCACAGCGGAGACGCTCCTTCGGCTGGTGGCCCGGCAGCAGCAGGGAGACGTGGCGGCCACCGTGCTCACAGCCATGCTGGACGACCCGGCCGGATACGGGCGCATCCTTCGCGACGAGCACGGCCGGGTGCGCGCGATCGTCGAGCAGAAAGCCGCGACTCCCGCGCAGCTCGCCGTACGCGAGATCAACTCCGGGATTTACTGCTTCGACTCCGGCCTGCTGTGGAAGCATATCGGCGCGATCAAGCCTGAAAACCAGGCCAAGGAATACTACCTCACGGACATTGTCGGAATTCTCCACGGCAAGGGACACGCCATCGCTCCGCTACTTCGCGAAGACCCGCAGGAACTGCTTGGCATCAACACGCGGGCGGAGTTGGCGGCGGTGGACCGAATCGTCCGCGATCGAACGGTACGGCGGTTGATGCTCGAAGGCGTGACGATCGAAAAGCCTGAGACGGTGACCATCGATAGCAGCGTCTCAATCGGCATGGATACGGTGATCGAACCATTCGCGCAGGTTCTCGGACGCACGACGATCGGAGAGGACTGCGTGATCGGCGCGTGTTCGATCATCCGTGGCTCGCAACTCAGTGACGGCGTTGTGGTGGAGCCGTTCACGCTGGTACTGGATTCGACCGTCGAATCGGGCGCCCGCGTGGGTCCGTTCGCGCGGGTACGGATGGAGAGTCACGTGGGGCGGGAAGCGCGCGTTGGCAACTTCGTCGAACTGAAGAAGGCCCGGCTCGGCGCGGGAGCGAAATCGCTGCACCTGGCTTACCTCGGGGATACCGAGATCGGGGAAGAGGCCAACATCGGCGCGGGCACGATCACCTGCAACTATGACGGCCTGCGGAAGCACCGGACAAAGATCGGCCGCGGCGTGTTTGTGGGGAGCAACGCCACGCTGGTGGCCCCGGTTGTGATCGGTGACGGCAGCTACATCGGCGCCGGCTCGGTAGTGACGGAAAACGTCCCCGAGGACGCGCTCGCCCTCGGCCGCGCCCGCCAGGTGAACAAGCCCGAATGGGCCAAAAAGCGGCGGGAGCGGAAATTGCGGCCCGACACGCAGGGGTGATTCAAAGCCGCCCTCGGCAAACCCTCTCCGGACACGTATTCGCTGGAACCTGCCCTCCCGACGCGGTGTCTACCCGAACATGAATTGTCTGGTTCAGTGTGGCAGCCGTGTGCCATGGAAACACGGCCTGGCTGTCGTCGCACTTCTATTGTCCCTGCCGCCGATGCAGGCGGCCGAACCCAAAGCCGACGCGATCGACCGGTTGATGCAGGCCTACGCGAATACCGTGGGTTTTCAGGGAGCTGTGCTGGTGGCCGACAAGGGCACAGTCATCCTCCAAAAGGGTTACGGCCTGGCCAACGTGGAGCTTGACGTTCCGAATACACCCGAAACCAAGTACCGGGTGGGATCCCTGACGAAGCAGTTCACCGCGATGCTGGTGCTACAACTCGTGGCCGAAGGGAAGGTTCGTCTGGACGGCAAACTCAGCGAATATGTTCCCGAGTATCCGAAAGGCACGGGCGAACGGATCACTATCCACCAGTTGCTGACCCACCAATCCGGTATTCCCAATTACATAACCCCGGAGTTCCTTGCCAAACGCTCGCGCGAGTTTTTCAGTCCAATGGACCTGGCCAAGGTGTTCTGGGAAAGGCCGCTCGATTTCGAGCCCGGCGCGAAGTACTCCTATACCAACTCCGGCTACCATATGCTCGGAATCGTCGTCGAAAAGGTTACCGGAAAACCCTACGAACAAGCGCTCAGGGAGCGCATTCTCGATCCGCTCGACATGCGGGACACCGGCTACGATCACACAGAAGCGATCCTTCTGCGCCGCGCGGCCGGCTACACCAAGACGCCCAAGGGCTTGCAAAATGCGGCCTTCGGAGAGATGTCGATTCCCTACGCAGCGGGCGGGATGTACTCGACGGTCCTGGACATGAGGAAGTGGGACGCAGCGCTGTACACCGAGAAGCTGCTCGACAAGAAGCACCTGGATCTCATGTTCCAGCCGGCGGTGAAAATCGGCGCGGACCGGGCCTATGGATACGGCTGGATGTTCTCAACCTTGACGTTGGCCGGCAGCGGGCAGAAACTTCCCGTCATAGAGCACTTCGGCGGCATCATCGGCTTCACCAGCATGATGATGCGGCTACCCGAAGACCGGAGCCTGATTGTCGCTCTGGCCAATATTCTCGGCGTCGAGTGGGGCGGTGCAACCAGAGGCATCGCCCAGATCCTCCATGGCGAACAACCGGAGATGCCGAAGAAGCCAGCCAAGTAAAGCCTGTCTCCGGTGCTTAGCGGCGCCTTGTAGGCGTCCAGCGGGCGCGGCCGCCGGTTTCGCCGAGGAACTTCATCGCCTCAAGATGGCAGAGCAACTGGATGTTGACCAGGTCGTCTGGGGTGAAAACGACCAGCTTGTCCTGCCGCTTCGCCGTCGAAAAGCCGTGCGACGGCGACTCGATGACTACGCTCAGCGCACCGCAATGCAGATTCAGCGCGGTGTCGAGGTTATAGGGCGAGATGTTCTTTACGCGATCGGGGTTGCCTTCTTTCGCCGGGTCCTCGGTGGCCTGATACTTGTCGGTCGCCAACCGTCCTTGCACGCGGCGGAATAGCTGCTCGAATACGGGCACGAGGTCGGGTTCGAC
>JAEHDI010000071.1 GCA_016880505.1 Bryobacterales bacterium
ATTTGTTCTCGAAGACCCCTCCTGCTGGTTCGAGGCGCCCCAAGTCGACGCGGCGCTTGAAGAATATTGGGGCGGTGGTCGGGCGGAAGAGGAGGGATGAACTCCAGCTTTCGCCTTGCAATTTCCCACTGCTTGCCACCGCTCCGCCGGACCCGCTAGTTTCGGACTCCGACCATGAGTGACGTCCCGAACGAAGCAGCCGCCCAGCACATCGCCACCATTTCCAAGGAGCTTGGCCTTTCCGCCGGCTCCGTCGCCTCAACCGCGAAGTTGCTGGCCGAGGGCGCGACGGTGCCGTTCATTTCCCTCAAGGGCGAGAGTATCGTCGCTGATTTCCTGCGCATTCTCGACGACTACGTGGAAGCCCGTTTCGGGTCAGCGGATCGGACTCCCCAGCGGCACGTCGCGGTCGGGATGCACGAGACAGATGTCTCCCTCCCCAAGAATCACCCCTAGCGTCAACACTTCCGAAAAAAACGTCGCAATCTGACGCGGGGGAAAATTGACCACCGCGAGGACCAGCTTGCCCACCAGGTCTTGGGGATCGTAGTACTTGGTGATTTGCGCGCTCGAGTTCTTGACACCCAGTGGGGAACCAAAGTCGATGCGCAGCTTGTATGCAGGCTTGCGCGCCTGCGGAAATTCGTCCGCCGAGACGACACGACCCACCCGGATGTCGACCTTCGCGAAGTCTTCGTACCCAATCTGACCCATAATCCGTCTCGGATGTCCCTTTTTGAGGGCAAGCAACTGTCTCGGTTGTGAGGGAGAAAGGTTGGCACGTGCGTTGCCACTCCGCCACCGCGTCGCGACTTCCACTTTCAGAGGACGGCTATTATGCGGCGGATCGGCATCGCGGTGCTCGGCCTGACGGTGATCACTTCTGCTCCCCTCTTCGGCCAACGTTCGGCACTTCGCGAGGTGAACCAACGCGAGCGCGGCAGCTTCGGCTTCGATTTCACAGTGGGACAACCGCAGGGTAAGTTCCGCCGGACTGGTAACATCGCGCCAGGCTTCTCCGGCTTTGGCGTGCTCGGCGGGGCCCTGGGGCTGCGGATCGATGGTGGTTGGATGATCTACGAGAACCGGTATCAAGGAGCCGGTATCTCGACCACATCCCAAATCGCAACGTTGGGTGCCGGTCCCCAGCTCACGTTCGGTTCGGGGGCCCTCCGGATCTATGGTTTCGCGACAGTAGGGGGAGCGTGGTTCTCCAGCGCCATCACTTCTGGTGATTGCGGCTGCAGCACTGCCAACATTCACATCACCGGCGACTTGACCACGGGCACGTCTGCGGGTGGCGGGGCGCTGCTGTTCTTGGCGACTGGACGTACGCCCATCGCCATAGACATCGGTGCGCGGGGCGTCCGCTATGACAACGTCAGGTACATACCCGTGGACGGTTTTACCACGAATTCCGATGGGTCAGTCACGGCCAGCTATGTCGAGACACCGGTGATCATGCGCGTGCTTCAGATTGGCGTCTCGGTCGCCTCTCAACGAAGTCTCGGTCGCCTGCGATCCTAGCGGGTCATTCCTCTACGTGGCGTTCCAGGCGCGTCTCTGGTGCCTCGACGGATCCTCCGGAAAGAGCGTGTGGACGTG
>JAEHDI010000601.1 GCA_016880505.1 Bryobacterales bacterium
GCGCTCACGGAAAACAGTCCCTCACAATGGCGATGGGCTTCGGCTGCAACGCCGCGGGAGTCGTGGCTGCGCGCATCATCGACAGCCCGCGCGAGCGACTGATTGCGATCCTGACCAATAATTTCGTGCCCTGCAACGGACGCTGGCCCACGCTGATCATGCTGGCGACGATTTTCGTCGCGGCGCACTTCCAGCCGGCTTTCGCCTCGTTCGCCGCCGCGGCGGCGGTCACCGGAGTGGTGCTGATCGGGGTGGTCTTCACGCTGATTGTGTCGTGGGCGCTTTCACGCACGATTCTGCGCGGCGAGGCTTCCGCGTTCACGCTGGAACTGCCGCCATACCGCCGTCCAAGCGTCCTGCGCATTCTCTACACGTCGCTGATCGACCGCACGCTGTTCGTCCTGTGGCGGGCGATCATGACGGCTGCGCCGGCGGGAGCTGTGATCTGGGTGCTTGCAAACATTAATGTGGGCGGCGTCAGCCTGGCGCGTCACATATCGGATTTCCTCAATCCGTTCGGCCACGCGATCGGGCTGGATGGCGTCATCCTGCTCGCTTATATCATCGCCATCCCTGCCAACGAGATCGTGGTGCCGACCATGCTGATGGTCTACCTCGGCACGGGCATGATGACCGAGGTAACGTCGTTCGACGATCTGCGGCGGATTCTAGTCGGCCAAAACGGCTGGACGCTGCTGACGGCGACGAATCTCATGCTGTTCTCGCTATTGCACAACCCCTGCGCAACCACCATCCTGACGATGTGGAAGGAGACGCGAAGCGGAAAATGGACCACCATCGGCGCCCTGATGCCGCTTGCTATCGCGTTCCTGGTGACGTTCGCGGTGGCCACCGTTGTGCGGTTATTGGCCTGACATCGCTCGGCCACATTCCCGTTCAGGTGAGCCGAAGGAGCCGGGCTGCATTTCCGCGCCGGATCTTTTCCTTGACGCTTTCGCTCGCCTCCAAAACATCGAGCTTCAATATCGCCGGATCGGGATAGTGAAACGGCATTCCCGTGCCGAATACGACGCGGTCCTCACCGAGGTCTTCGAGGAGCCGGCCAAGCTCGTTCGCGAGCAGTGCCGACAGCAGGCAAATCTCGACGGCATAGTTGGCCGGGAGACCGTTGTTCTTCCTTCCCAGCACGGAGCCGGCAAATCCGGAGCCGCTCATCAGGATGAATTGCGCCTTCGGTGCGGCCTTGACCAGCCCTGCGATCTCATCCTTGTCGACGTCCGGCACATCCACGAGCCAGCTTTGCTGGCGCCGGTCCTCCACGCGGAGAGGAATGGAAACCACCATGTTCCGCTCCGTCGCCGCGTGGACCAGGTCGAGGCACTCAGGGTCAGTCAGCTTGTAGCTGTGCCAGCGCGGGTACAGGCGCAATCCCTTCATGCCGAATTCTTCGTGGCAGGCCTTGAGGTCGTCGCGCCAGCCGGCGTACGTGGGATTCAGTACCGCGGACGGGATCAGCCGGCCCCGGTGGTCCCTGATCTCGGCTGCGATCTCCTCATTCCCCGAGTGAGCGTTCCGGTAAGTGATGGACGCTGCGCTCGAAACCACCGCCCGTTCGATTCGCTTCCGGTCCATCAGGCGGAGCAGCCCTTCCGCCGTGTTGTTCCTCAGTTGCCGGAAGGCGAAATGTCCGAGGTATGCGTTGACGTCGATCATCAGGCCCGCCTCCGGTTGAGAATCCGCTGCATGTTTCCGCCGAGGATCTTTTGTCTGTCGGCTTCACTGATTTCGGCGCCCCGGATGCGGCCCATGCTCGCGGTCATCGACATGTCGCAGGCGAACAACAGCCGGTCCGCGCTCAGAACGCGCGCGGCCATCTCGACGGTACCCTCATCGATAACGCTGCCGCTCGTGTCCAGGTAGACATTCGGCGCGCTACGCAACGCCTTGACCGTCCACTCCCAGTCACCGCCGCCCGCGATGTGGGCGCAGATGAGCGTGGCTTCCGGATACGCCCGGCCGGCCTCGGCCAGGTGCCCGCCGTCGCTGATGCGCGGTTGCGGCTCCGGCAGCCAGGATGTGTGGCCCGCGTGAGACAGGACAGGCACGCGGAGTTCAATGGCGAGTTCGATGATTGGCCGGAGGACGGGTTCGGTGATCCGGTAGTCGTTGTAGAGCTTGATGCCGATGAAGCCACGGCCCTCGACGTAGCGCCGGATTTCCTCGATCGCCTCCTTCGTGTAGCCAGGGTTGACGAAGCAGTAGCCAAGCACCCTGCCCGGAAACCGGCGCGCCGCGTCGGCCATCCATTCATTACACTGGCGAAACCCTTCGAGGCTGGTGGGCCTCTCCGGCGGAAGGATGGAACAACAGATCTGATCGATGCCCAGCTTGTCCGCGGCTTCGATCATCCGGCGATCGGCCTCTTCCCACCCCTTCTGGCGCCGATTACTCAGATGATCGTGGGCGTCGATCACCTTCCCTGCGCCGGGAGTATTTTGCGCGGAGCTCGCCCGCGGCATCATTGCCGCGCCCGATCCCAGGCCCCCAAGAAAGACGCGGCGCGGCATTTTCAATGTCGTGCGTTCCATAGCCGGTTCCTGTTCGTAGGTATCATCGCCGAAGCCACCGTTCCAGCCAGCCATAAGCGCGTTCCGCCGCCTCCGGCGGGAATCCGTGCCCGCCGCGGAAGTAGTAGCTTCCCATCCGGTCCTCAGCGCCCAGCAGCCGGTAGACCGGTTCGAGGCGCGCAAGCGCCTGCCGTGCGCTCCAACCCGCGTTGGGGAAGACCGAGTCCTCGTCCGAAGTCGAAAGGAACAGCGGCCGCGGCGCAATCATCGCCAGCACGTAATGCATGTCGAGCGGAGTCTGGATGGTCTCCGAGTCCAGCACTCCGGAGTAGAACCGCATGTCGACGTACGGGCTCGACAGGTAGAATCCGAGCCGCGGCATCAGTGCGGTCGCATGGGACCAGCGGAACACGTTGCCGTCATGCCGGAACGTGTCGAAGCCGCAACTGCTGGCGCCTGCGGCAATTCGGTCGTCGAGCGCCATCCCGAACAGAGTCGTGTACCCGCCGTGAGAATGCCCGATCGAGCCGATGCTCGCCGGATCGACGAAGTCGAGAGACCGCAGGTAGTCGACCCCGCGGCTGAGATCCCAGGCCATTTTGCCCATCATCGACCACTCTGGATGTTTCTTGTAGAAAGGGATCGCATCGCCATAGTGGCCGCTGGCCGGATCGTGACGCTCGCCGAAGCAGGCGGCGTCGTAAGCGAGGGTCACAAAACCGCGCCGGACCAGATGTAGAGCCATGTGCAGCCGGGAATTGCCCGCCAGCCCCGCCGGTTCGTTCTTGCCCTCCTGAACAGTTTGATGGGGACAAATGACGGCGGGCGCTGGGGCATCAAGCTTCCGGGGCACGAGCAGGAACGCGGGTACGAACTCACCCGGCTCGCTCTGGTACATTACCCTCCGCCTTATGTAGCCTTCTAAAGGGGTCTCTTCGAGGGTTCTTGTTTCGAGTGGAGGTCTTGTGGCGGGAGACGGACCGAGAATCGCCTGAATGACGCCGAGAATGGAGCGTCGCCGAGCAGGCCAATCGCCGGAGGCGGTGATTCTTTGACCGTTGAATGCCAGCAGATCCGCCAGGCCTGCCTTGCCGGTCTGGTCTGAGACGATCTGACGACGATTCTCGCCAGTGATCTTACGCCAGCGGTCCCAGCTCCAGACCTCGTACCCTGTGACTCGCGTCGTCTGCTGGGCCGCGACGGCCCCCGGGGCCGTCAGCAGAAAGGTTCGACGTCGCATAGCGCGTGGACTAGCGATTCTACTAAACCAGAGGTGGGAGAGAAACGCTCCGGCCGTGGTTTACGGAGCGGCGGGGTCTGTGCGGCTGGGCGGTGGTGCATCGAATGCCAGCGGGAGGCCATCGTTTTTGGCACCGTTCCAGCGTGTAAACGAGTCCCGGATCAGGCCGAAAATCGCCGTCCTGTTCTGCGCAATCAGTTTCAACCAAGCCCAGGTGCTTTTCTGCGGGAAGTAGATGCCTCGGAAGAAGAGCCGTGCAATCAGGTGGCTGATCCGGTACGGTACCGGCTCGTTTCGGATCGAGTTCAGCGCTCTTCGCGTGGCCGCTGGGCTGTAAGAGTTCTGCCAGGCTTCCGTGACCTCGCTCTGCACCTCGGGGATGGTCATCTTCATCGGCGTGTGCGCCATGTGGAACGGAGCGAAATCGAGCCAGTGCTTGGGACGGGTCAGCCGGCCTTCCTTCTTCAGCCGGTCATAGAGCGGAGTGGCGGGGAAGGGCGTGATCTGGCCGAACACCGGCAGGACGGGCGGCCACTGGCTGATCTCGCGCAACGTGCGTTCGGCGACGCCTGGAACATCGTTGTCCAGACCGAAGATGAACGAGGTGATCGCGTAGACGTTCCGCCGCGCAAGGCGTTCGAGCACCGCGGAGTAATCGGCCGGTTTGTTGAAGTTCTTGTTGACGCTCGCCAGATTCGCAGCATCGATGGACTCCATGCCGATGAAGATCCACTTGCCACCCGAATCGGCGATCAGGTCCACCAGTTCGTCATCGCGCAGCAGGTTGGCGCTGATCTGGCCGACCCACGAAAGCTGGGCTCCGGCCGCGATGATGTCGCGGAGGAGCGCCTTGGTGCGCTTCGCGTTGATCGCGAAGTTGTCGTCGACAAAGAAGACCGCGATCTTGCCATGCGTGCGGCGTGAGCGCGCCTTCAGTTCCAGCATCTCGCGGACAATGCTCTCGTTGGAGCGGAATCGTATGGAATCCCCGAAGAAGCCCGTCACCGTGCAAAACTCGCACCCGTAAGGGCATCCGCGGCCGGATTCGATCGGGATGATGTGGAAAGTCTCCCACTCCGTCCGGAAGTGCTCCATTACCGGCTTTGCGAAGGCGGGTATCCGGTTGAACTGATCGATGTTGATCGTGTCCCAGGGGATGCGGGGATACTCCTGGAGACTCGGCTTGCGCTCCTGGCCGAATTCGTCCGTCGGTGTGTAGACTTCCTTCAACTGCCCGCGCGCGGCGTCTTCCACGATGCGCGGCCACGTCTCGTCGGCTTCGCCGAGCGCCACCGCGTCGGCGTGGCGGGGTCCACCGTCTCGGCCGAGCGCTTCGTCGGGGATCTCGGTGACGTGCGGACCGCCCATCACTACCGGCACGCCGGCAGCCCGGACCGCGTCCGCAACCCGGTAGGCCTTGGCGATCATTCGGGTCATCGCCCCGATTCCGACCAGACTGATTTTGTTCTCTAGCACGAACCGCACAAGCTCGGCATCGCTCATCGGCTCCGCGTTGCCGTCAATCAGCAGGACTTCGTGGCCCGGCGGAGTCAGCGCCTGGAGCAGGAACATCCACAAGTGCGGCATGAAGTTGCGGGTCACGCCGTTGTCCGGGTTGTATAGCAGGATTTTCATTAAGTACCTGCCACCGGACGGTAGGCCGGCGACGGGGGTGCTACCCAGCGCACGTATGCGAAAAGACCACACCTTGGGGTGTGGTCCTTCCTTTATCTCACAGTTTTGAGCGGCTCGCTACCAGCGGGGCTCACGGCGCCGGCCAAAGCCACCACCGCCGCCGCGGTTTCCGCCTCGACCACCGCCACCGCCGCCGAACCGGTTGCCGCCGCCGGAACGCTCCTCGCGCGGCCGGGCCTCGTTGACGTTCATGGCGCGGCCGTTCAGCTCACGGCCGTTCAGTGCCTGGATGGCCTTGGCGGCATCGTCGCTGCCGGCCATTTCGACAAACGCGAAGCCGCGCGGCTGGCCGGTGTCACGGTCACGCACAATGCTGACCCGTTCGACCGTGCCGTAAGCGGCAAATGCTCCCTGGAGCTCATCTTCGGTGGTTTGGTAGGAAAGGTTTCCTACGAAAATGTTCGTCATCTTCTACTCCTCTGAGCTGCCCATAGGCAGATAGTTTTCACTGGCGAGCTCGTGTCGGCCGGACAATTGGGCGGGCGAACGTAGCAGGCATAGTACGCCACCACCCGGTGGCGCAACCACAAGTGTACCACGCTATCAAGTCCGGCTGTGTCAAAGTTGTCAAGCGAGATAGTCGGCCGCCCGGACAACCCTGTTCTCCCGGTAGGCCAAGTTGCCCAAATGGGCGGCCTGAGCCGCCGCCACCGCCGACTTCACGTCCGCGTTCGGCTTCTTCCGGCCGCGGACGCTATCCAGGAAGTTTCGCACGTGGTCCACCGTTCCATCGTGTGTGGCGCGGGCGGTGATCACCGGCTCGGGGTAGGTCGTCTTCTCAGCGGGCAGGACGCCCTCGGGATAAACCGCCAGCCCGTCGCGCGTGATGCGCATCATGGCGTTCGTCCCCCGAAACACCAGCGTCCCTCCCTCGAGGTGGCCCACCAGGGTTCCGTTATACACAAGGTTGTAGTCCGGATACTTCCAGGACGCGGTGATGGTGTCGGGACACTGCCAGTACGTGTGATGGTAGCGGTCCCCCGTGGCTTGCGCGGCCAGCGGCCGGTCCGACTGCATGAACCAGTGAACGACGTCGCCCCAGTGCGAATGCAGGTCGGTGAGCGCGCCGCCTCCGAAATCCCAATACCACCGCCACTGAAGGAAGCGGCGCTGTTCGAATGGCTGCTCGGGCGCGGAACCCAGGAACCGTTTCCAGTCCAGCTTCGCGGTGTCCACCGGGCTCAACCGGCCGAAATTGCGGATGTAGTCCTGGTACCAGTGCGACAGCACCAGCGTGACTCTCCCGAGCTTGCCGGAGTGCACGATTTCCCGGCCCATGTCGAAAAGGTCCCAGCTACGCTGCTGGTATCCCACCTGCACGATCCGGCCCGTCTCTTCGATCGCTTTGATCAGGGACGGCCCCTCGGCGATCTTATGGCTGACCGGCTTCTCGACATACACATCCTTCCCCCCCCGGACCGCATCGATTGTCATCGGCACGTGCCAGTGGTCGGGAGAGCCAATGAACACGGCGTCGATATCCTTCTGCTCAAGGAGTTCCCGGTATTCGGTGAACTCGCGTGCTTGGGGCGCCAGTTTTGCCCTAGCCGCAGTGCGCCGCGGTTCGTACACATCGCAGACAGCCACGATCTCGGCCCCTCCGGTCTGCTCAAGCAGGCTCAGAAGATATTGACACCGGCCGCCGGTCCCGATTCCGCCCACGCGAATGCGGTCATTGGCGCCGAGGATGCGGTTGTGCGACGCAGCGGTGGCCGCCGCGCCGTTTCTCAGAAACTCACGCCGGGTTTCGTTCATACTCTGCGCGCTCCATCGGTACCCTTGAAGATCTCAAATCCGCCCGAACCGGACAAGGTATAGTCGAGGTTGCATTATCCAAACAGACACCGGACACGATCATGAAACGACCTCATCGAACCAAGACACTGATGACCGCGGCGGCTTTGGTTTCTTCGGCGCTCGCCGCGTATCCCGCCGATTCTGACAAGAAGAGTCCCGAATTCCGCAAAGAGTTCCTGGAACGGTTTCAGCGCACGGGGCTGAACACAACTCCCGGCGACGCCATGATGCTCCGCATCCTCATCGAGAGCCGCGGCGCGAAACGGGGTGTCGAGGTGGGAGCCGCCAGCGGATTCGGTGCCATGAATATGGGCATCGCCTTCGAGAGAACCGGCGGGCATCTTTACTCGCTGGAGATCGATCCCAAGAGAGCCGAGGAAACCAGGCAAAACTTGCGAAAAGTGGGCCTCGAATCCAGTGTCTCCGTCGTCGAGGGAGACGCGCTGAAGACGCTCCCCACCCTTACCGGCGAGTTCGATTTTGTCTTCCTCGATGCGCTCAAGCAGGACTATATGAAGTACCTGAAGCTGATCGAGCCGAAGCTGAAGCCGGGCGCCGTCATCGTCGCCGACAACGTCATCGTGTCCGAAAAAGCGATGGCGGATTTCCTGGCTTACGTTCAGACGAGCCCCAATTTCGACACCGTCATTATCCGCGCGTCATCGGAAAAAGGCGACGGTATGTCGGTAAGCTACAAGATCCGCTGAGGGGCCGGGATCTGCTCTCCTCCCCACTCACTTAGCCTGCGAACTTCCAGCCTTTGCGGAACTTCGGTTTGAGGTAGCGGTTGGCCTCGCTGTTGTTCGTGAAGCGCTTCTTGCCGGCGTCCCAATCGAGCTTGCCCTCGAACTTCATCGCGATCACGCCAAGCAGCATCCACTCCGCGAACGGGCCAGCGACGCTGAAGTTCGAGCACGCCGGTTCGCCGCCCTTGCACGCGCGGATCCAGTCGCGGTGATGGCCGGGAGATCGCGTCAGCAGTGGCGGCGGCAGCTTGTAGCCCTCCATTTTCTCGGCCGGGACCAGTCGCGTATGGCCGCCGTAACATCCCGTTGTTACCATGCCCTTGTCGCCGATGAACAGGCTTCCGTTGACATCATCGTCCCCCAGCATCTCTCCCGCAGGCACCCCGTCGATCTTGGGTTGCGCCTCCATTCCGTCATGCCAGAAGATTTTGACCGCCGGCATCGGCCCGCGCGCTGGGAAGTCGAACCGGATGATTGACCGTTGAGGGAATGTGTACTTGCCCTTGCCTTCCTGTTTCACGCACTCCACACTGACGGGCGCAGTCAGTCGCAACGCCATGTTCGGCGTACCCAGGATGTGACACGCCATGTCGCCGATGGCGCCGCAGCCGAACTCCGGAAACCCTCGCCAGTGGTGCGGAGCGTAGGCCGGGCTATACGGTCTCGGCTCGGACCCCCCAAGCCAGGCTTCCCAATCGAGATTTGCAGGCACCGGTGCTTCCACCGGTATGACGTCCGGCCCCTGAGGCCAGTACTTCAGCGGCCTGTTCGTCCAGGCGTGGACTTCGGCCACGTTGCCGATGCCCCCTGCCCAGATGATCTCGCAGCATTCGCGCGCGCCGACGTTCGAATAGCCCTGGTTCCCCATCTGCGTGGCGACCTTGTACTTCGCCGCCGCCTTCGCCAGTTCCTGTGCCTCCCATACGGTGCGGGTGAGTGGTTTCTCGCAATAGACATGCTTGCCTCGGGCCATGGCCCACATTGCCGCAGAGCCGTGCATGTGGTCCGGACACGCGACAATAACCGCGTCGATCTCCTTCTCATGCCGGTCGAGCATCAGCCGGAAGTCTTTGTACTTCGGCACGTCGGGAAACTGCTTGTACGTTCGTTCCGCGCGCTTGTCGTCAGGATCGGCCAGAGCCACGATATTTTCGGTCCGGCAGCCATTGATATCGCTGTAGCCCCGGCCGCCTGCGCCGACGGCAGCGATGTTCAGCTTCTCGCTTGGCGACTTGTAGCCAAGCCTCCTGAGGGAGGTGACACTGCCGAACCCGCCCGCGGGAACCGCCCCGGCGAGGAGAGTCCCATAGAAGAAATGTCGTCTGGAGATTTTTTCGCGTGACATGAGAAATGACTCCGGAAATCCTGAACCTTCATGCTACACCAGGGGCTCTGGCCGGAAACCAGAAATCCGCGCTTTACAAGATTTGCAGACCTTCTTATCTTGTATATAATCAACAGTCCCCTTGTGCCTTCTGATGCCGTCTCAGACACGGGGAAGTGGCGGCCCGCTTCTGAGTTGGTTGGAGGGAATTATCTGTGCGTTTTCCATCGGGAATTGCTGCGCCCCGAGTAGTGCGCCGTGTCGCGCCTGGCTTCCTCGTCGGCCTCGCCTGCGCCCTGTCCGCCTTCGCGCAGGGAGGAGCCATCGCGGTCAAGGAGGTGGCAACTCCGAACTTGGGCGAGGCCTACGCCGGCCAGACTGCGGTCGCCGATAACGCCTCAACCGCGTATCTCAACCCCGCCGGAATGACCCGGCTGGCCGGCTCAGAGACGCTGATCGGCGGACAAGTGGCGGCGCTCGGCGTCCATTTTCAACCGAACTCGTTCAGCACAATGAAGGGCTCCGACGGTGGCGACATTCGTGAGTATGCACTGCTGCCCGGCACCTATGTCGTCCGGCGCCTTACAGACAGGCTACGGGCAGGATTCAGCTTCAACGCTCCCATCGGATTGTCTCTCGACTACTCCGAGGATTGGGTCGGCCGCTACCTTTCCCGGCACATTTCAATGGCGATCCTCGAGTTCCACCCGTCCGTCGGCGTACGCGTAAACCGCTGGTTGTCGCTCGGGTTCGGCGGAGCCATTCAGCGTGCCTCGTTGACGCAGAAGCAGGCCGGCAATAATTCGCTGTTTGTCCCCGGCTCTCCCGACGGGCTCATCCACGCCAGACATCATGACTGGGGCTTCGGAACGCAGTACGGAGCGTTGATCGAACCCTCCCAACGAACTCGGATCGGCGTGACGTATCGCTCCTACATCAAGTACGTGATGCAAGGAACAATCGAAATGGAGGGCGTCACGCCTGCGTTGGCCGCCAGGCTCGCCCGGAACGGGAAGTCGGACAACCGGATGCGGATGCCACAGGCCGCCGACGTCAGTCTCTACCATGACGTCACGGACCGCTTCGCGCTGCTGACCGACGTAGGCTGGACTGCCTGGCGGCATTTCGGCGAGAAGACCTACACGCTGCCAAGCGGCGCGAAGAATACGGTTCACCGGAAATGGCGAGATACCTTCAGGATCGGACTCGGCATGCGTCGCAAGCTCAATAACCGCCACATGCTTCAGGCTGGTGTCTCCTACGACAGTAATCCGGTCTCGTACTGGGATCGCACCCCGGACCTGCCCGTGGACCGGCAGATCCGTTACGCGACCGGCTGGCAGTACATTTGGAAGCCCGGTCTGATCCTCGGCTTTGCCGTGTCATACGCCAATCTTGGTGCGGCCCGGCTCGACACACCTTACAATCCCATGCAAGGAAAGCTCGCCGGGAAGTATGAGCTGGCCCGATTGCCGTTCGTTTCGCTCACAATGCAGTTCAAATAGCTGCAGACGGTCGTCGCTTTCGCGCTCACTTCCGCGACGGATGCCTGATCATCCGCGCTACGCTGAATACAGACGAGTTGATGAGGCGGCGGTCCAAACCTGAGATCATGAGCCCGGCCGGGGACTGGCCACAGTTGCGCGCGGCCATTGAAGCCGGCGCCGACGCGGTCTACTTTGGCCTGAAGCACTTCTCAGCCCGTGCGAAAGTGGGCTTCCCGCTCGACTCGCTCCCGGACGTGGTACGCACGCTTCACCAGCGCGGCGTGCGCGGATATATCACCTTCAACACGCTGGTCTTCGAACACGAACTCCCGGAGGCCGCGCGGGCGATCGCCGCGATCGCCGAGGCAGGCGCGGACGCGATCATCGTGCAGGATTACGGCGTTCTCCAGCTAGCGCACCGGATCGTCCCGGACATGGTACTGCACGCGAGCACCCAGATGAGCATCACCAATTCGGATGGTGTGAAGCTCGCACAGAGTCTTGGAGTCAGCCGCGTGACCGTGGCCCGGGAACTGTCTCTGGACGAAGTCCGCACCATTGTCGCCGAAGCGGGGTGCGAGATCGAGATCTTCGTCCATGGCGCGCTCTGCGTCGCCTACTCCGGCCAGTGCTTCTCGTCGGAAGCCTGGGGCGGACGCAGCGCGAACCGCGGCCAGTGCGCGCAAGCTTGCCGGCTTCCGTATGAGCTGATTGTCGACGGGCGGCTCCAGCCTCTGGGTGACGCCCGCTACCTGCTCTCGCCTGGAGACCTTTACACGCTGAGCCAGATTCCTGAGATCGTCGAAACGGGGGTCGCTGCCCTTAAGATCGAAGGCCGTTACAAGGACGCGGACTACGTGGCGCTCGCCACGCGAGCCTATCGCAAAGCGGTGGAGGAGGCTTGGGCGGGCCGGAAGTCGAGAATCAGCCGGGAGGAGGAACTTCAGCTCGAACAGGTTTACTCCCGCGGCATGGGTCCGCATTTCGTCACCGGGACGGATCACCAGGCGGTTGTCAGAGGCAGGGCTCCACGTCACCGTGGCGTGTCCATGGGTCGTGTTGTCCACGTGGAGATTGACCGCGTTCTCGTTGAGCCGGGTAACGCCCATCGCATCGCACCGCTGAAGGCGGGCGACGGGGTCGTCTTCGACGCCGCCGACTGGCGCAGCCCGGAAGAGCCGGAAGAAGGCGGCCGTGTGTACGAGGTTTTGCCTGCGCCGGACGGTAGACTGGCACTCCAATTCGGCAACGGAGCGATCGATTTCTCGCGGATCCGACCCGGAGATCTGCTCTGGCGTACGCATGACCCGGACCTCGATCGCGTGGTGCGGCCTTACATCGGCGCGGCAGCGCCCGTTTCGCGGCAACCCTTACGCGTGAAGGTGGTCGCCGTCGAGGGAGCGCCACTCGTCGCTGAATGGTCGCTGGTAAGCCAGCCGGGCAAGAGCGTGACCGTGAAGTCCCTCGCTCCGCTCGATCGGGCGCAGAACC
>JAEHDI010000602.1 GCA_016880505.1 Bryobacterales bacterium
ACATGACGACGCCGGCAAGGCCGGAAGCGATCCTGCGCACCGCCTCCCGGAGCGGTCCGGTGTCCTCGGGAAGGTCCCATTGGTAGATTCGTACGGGGGTAACATCTGCGCCGAGCGCCCGCAATCCCGCGAGAAGCTCCTCGTTCGAACGGCCATACTCCTGCACCGCCATTCGCCGCTCGGGACGCACAGCGACGGCGTCCAGGATTTCGCGCCACGTGTTCGGTGCGGGCACAGGAACGGTCACGGGGACGTTCATCTCTCGCAGAGCGGCGGCAGGTTTCGGACCGCGTGCCACCACCGTAATCGAGCGGAGGGCCTCGGCGAAGCGGCCGGCGGGATAGCGCGTTGCCAGTAGCCGGTCGAGCGCTCGTGTGCCGACGCCTGTCAGCAGAACCATCATGTCGAATTCGCCGGCAAACAGGCGTTCCGCGAAGCGAAACGCTTCCTCGTTCCGCTCGAGCGGAACCTCGCGCATGGAAGGCGCGACAAAGGGATCGCCGCCCTGGTTGCGGATCAGCGTCTCCATCTCCGTGGCTCGTCTGCTCTCCAGGCTGACCACGCGAATGCCGTCGAATCCCATCGACTCTCGACCTCCTTACTGGACGGGGACGTTCACCGCCGGACTGCGCGCCTCGCCGGCCTGGAGCACAAGCTCAAGAGTACCGGAAGGAATTCCGTCAGGCACCCTGATGTTCACCTGGTAGACGCCGACGAAGTCCGGGGCGAGACCCGAATACAGGGTTTGGCACAGTACACCGCCCAGTGTGACCTGAACGTCCGCGCGGGCCGCGGCGAGTGGGTCGCGAGGTCCTCCCGAGCCGCTGGGCGGCGCGTCGTCGACCGGCCCGAGCCCGGCGGCGTAGAAGTATGCGTACTCGGCTCGGACGAGCGGCCTGCCGGCCGTAACGAGCGTGTTGTCGGCGTGATGCACAACGACGGCATCCCGACCGTTGACTGTGAATATGCCCGGTTGGAGCGCCAGAACGGGCACGTCGACCGCCGTACTCGACCTGCCCTCGCGAGTGACGACGACGGACCCTGATACGGCACCCGCGAGTTGCCATGGACTCTGCACATTCACCTGCTCCTGACCGTTCACATTCGCTACCGCAAGCACCGGCGCGGCAAACCCGTTGACGGTCACGCTCACGCCGGCAACCGAGGTGGGCAGCGGTACTCGGTCCGCCGCGGCGATTCCGCTGTCATCCTTCCCGCCGGCGACAAAGATCGTGGCGAGCGAGCCGGCAACGAGCCCCCTCGCGTAACTCGCCGCGTTGGTGACTCCCGCGCTCGTGAAGAACGGAGCGACGGGACCGGCGATCCGGTAAATGGCGCCGCCGTAATCCGCGACGAGGATCTCTCCAGCCTCGTCCTCGCCGAAGGTGGAGATGGACAACCCGCTCGCCAGCAGCAGGCGGTTGTTCCACAGGTCACCCTGACGCCGCAGGCCCCAAATGCGGCCGGTGCAGAAGTCGCCGTAGAGGTACGTGCCACGAAGCCCGGGAGATTCCCGTCCCCGGTAAACGAATCCTCCGGTCACCGAGCAGCCCTCCGAGCGCACATACTCGACCACCGGCAGCGTGAGGCCGGTGGTATTGCAGCCCGAGCGGTAGCACTGCATACCCTCCATCAGATTCCAGCCGTAGTTCTCGCCGCCGCGGCTGGATGCCGGCTGGAAGTCAATCTCTTCGGCGCGGTTCTGCCCGACGTCCGCGATCCAGAGGTCGCCTGTGGCTCGGTCGAAGGAGAAACGCCACGGATTCCTCAGACCGATCGCCCAGATCTCCGGGCGGGCGGCGTCGTCGTTCACAAACGGGTTGTCTGGAGGGATCAGGACACGCACCAAGTCGGACTCAACGTCGAGCCGGAGCATCTTGCCAAGAAGCGTGCGGCGGCTCTGTCCATTGTTCTGGGGGTCGCCGCCGCTTCCGCCGTCACCCATCCCGACGTAAAGGTAGCCGTCCGGACCGAAGCGGAGCTGTCCACCGTTGTGATTCGCGTACGGCTGCACGATCGTCAGCAGGACGGTCTCGCTGGCGGGGTCCGCAACGTTCGGATCGGCAGTGGTGCGGTACCGCGCGATAACGGTGTCACCGGCGAGATTAGTGTAGTTGACATAGAAGTAGCGCTTCCCGGAGTAGCCGGGAGGGAATGCGAGACCGAGCAGCCCCCGCTCGCCGCTCCCGACCGTGCGGTTGCGGATGTCGAGGAACGGCGCAGGCCTCAGCACGCCACTCGAGAGGATGCGGATGACTCCGTTCTGCTGCACGACAAACAGACGATTCGTTCCGTCGCCGGCGTGCTGGATGTCGGTAGGATTTGTCAGGCCGGCCGCGAGCTGCGTCAGGCGGAGCGACAAATCCTGGGCGTGAACCAGAAGGGCAAGAAACAATCCCAGCGCGGTAACGCGCATCCCCATGCTTTCAGTGTATGTCGAAGGCAGCCCGCGGCAGCAGCGCAGGGCGGAGTATACTTTGGTGCGAGTATGAGACTCAACAGACGGTGGTTTCTAGGACACGCGGCGGTGCTTCCAGGCACAGCAGCCGCCGCTGCACCTTCAGCGGCATCGAGCTCGGATCTCTCCAAACGTCTCGCCGGCGCGCTGGACGAGTTGCGGCTGTACAACTCGCACGAGCACCTCATCCCGGAGAAGACTCGCCTGGAACAGGCGGTGGATTTCTTCGGGCTCGCCGGGCATTATGCGATGAACGACTTGATCTCGGCCGGACTCGCAGGAGACGCGCTGGCCACCGTTCGGGACGAACACGCGCCGGCGGAACGGCGGTGGGCGGCCTTCGAGCCGTATTGGAACGCGGCCCGGTTCACCGGCTACGGGCAGGCGCTGTCAATTGCCATCAAAGACCTTTACGGCGTGGAGGAGATCTCCCGCGGCACGATCAGCCGGATCAACGAGGCGATCCGGAACCGGAACAAACCTGGACTCTACCGTGAGGTCCTGCGGGAACGCGCGAAGATCGACTGGTGTCTCGTGGACCCTTACTGGAACGAGAAGCCTGCGCGCCTCGACCAGGATTACTTCCTGCTGGCGCAGAAGTTCGACGGGTTCGTGACGCCGGCGTCCCGCAGAGACATCGAACGGCTAGAGGGCATCGCAGGTGTGTCCATCCATTCGCTCGCCGATCACAAGCGGGCGCTCGCAGCGACCTTCGAACAGGCCATCCGGGCGGGCATGGTATCGGTGAAATCGACGCTCGCCTATCGCAGGGACCTCAAGTTCGAGGAGGTGTCCGACCACGACGCGGACATCGAGTTCGAGAGGCTGCTGAAAGGCGGCGTCGAGACGCCGGCCGGCTTCCGGGCGCACAAAGTGCGGCCATTTCGAGCACTCGAAGACCACATGTTCCACCAGGTGGTCCGCCTCGCCGACGCACACAAGTTCCCATTTCAGATTCACACCGGACTGCTCGCCGGCAACGCGTGCTTCGTGGAGAACACGAATCCGAAGCTGCTGGCGAATTTATTCCACCTTTACCCAGGCGTGAAATTTGATCTGTTTCACATCGGCTACCCGTACCAGGAAGAGCTCGGCGTGCTGGTGAAGCTGTTCCCGAACGTGTATGCCGACTTCTGCTGGGCCCACATCATCTCGCCTCCGGGCAGCCGGCGTACGCTCGACGAATATCTTGAAACGGTGCCGGTAAACAAGATCATGGGCTTCGGAGGAGATTACCGGTTCCCGGAGCTCACGTACGCCCACGCAAAGATCGCGCGAAGCAACGTGGCGCACGTGCTGACGGCGAAAGTGGAGAGCGGGCTGTTCAGCGAGGATCAGGCCCTCGAAGTCGGGCGGTTTTTGCTTCGGGACAACGCGTTGAAGCTGTTTCCGCCTCAGGGGGCGGCGTCCGCCACCTGATTTCCCGGCTGCCGCAGCGCTGCCAGAGCCCGTTCGACTTTCTCCAGGAGTTCGCGGCGATGTGTGTCGCTTTGGAAGGTGAGTTCAGAGCTCCTGTAGTAGTCGGCCTCGCGCTCCCATTTCTTCACGACCTCGGCGCGATCGGCCTGAATGGAAACCGGCAGCCCGTTACGCAGCAGATAGAGCGGGTTCGTGTGCGCCAATAGTTCGGGTTCTCCCTCCTCGTTTTTCGCTTTTGCGCGGGCGGCGATCCACGAACTTTCAGAGAGCGGGACCGCGAAGGGTAGCGACAGGCTAGTCTCGGTCCCGTTTCCGGCACGGACCGCGGCGACTTTGCCGTTCACGACAATTTCCAACTTCTCGATGGGCCGGTGAAACACGACAGTCGCGACACCCTGGGCTTTGGTTGAAGACCCCTCCCAGGCGAGAGAAGCGCCTGGGCCCCTCCCATTCACTTCCAGTTCAAGCAGGGGGCCATTGGAGACTACCACTTCGCCCTTGCGGACTCCCTCCGCCCAAGCCTCGTATGCGGAGCGGCCGGCGGACGCCTTCACCAGCGTGCGTTCGGGACCGAGCAGCGGCACGACTTGAGGCCAGGGTTTCCGGTTGCCCAGCGGAACCGGAAAATCGCTGCCGGCGATACCGGTGACTCGCAGGCCGGCATTGAGGAGTTGGTACCAGGCATCCGTCTTGAGCACGCCGAACTGAAAGACCTCGACGAAATCGATTGTGCCGAGCGCGAGGTCCATGAGAAGCGCCGAGTGTTTCTGGCTGCCGTCGAAGTGCGCGTAACCGACGGTGCCGCCGGCGCGCCGAGCGCGCTCGAACATGATAAGCGGGAACGGATAGGCCTCCGGCGAGTTGGCGTAAACCTCACCGACACTGACCGGCCGCAGGAGTTCCCGCAAACCGAGCAGGTTGATATGCCCGTAGAAATGGCTGCGGGCCTCTTCGCCGGAGCGGATGGAGAAGCCGGGCAGGCGCGCCTCGGCGGCTTCCCCAAAACCATACTGCATTCCCGCGTCAGACTGGCGCTGCAATAGAAGGAAGTTCGCCACCGACAGGTCCTCCGCCTGCAGCCAGCGGAGGAAGATGTCGTTGTCCTGCCGATCCCGCACGAGATGAATGTGGTCGTCGCCGGAGAGCCACTGGCCCTGTTTGTCCGGCGCAACCGGCTGTAGCTTCAGTTCCACGCGCCGCGACTCGCCTGCCTTTAGTTCAAACTCCACCGAGGCCGGCTTGAAGAAGAGCCCGCGATACGCATCAAGGCGGTACTTCCCCGCGGGCAGGTCAAAGCTTGCCTGACCATCGAGCAGGAAGAAATGGGACTGATCGCTCGCGGTGACTTCGAGTGTTTTCGGCCGGGCAACCTGCTTCCAGAGACGCTCGCGGTAGTAGAGATCGACCCGGAGCGGCAGGAGGGCATCCACAGGACTCAGCCGGGACGGGCGCCCGTCCTTGAAGAGGTAGACGCGAGCTGGGGTGACTCTGCCGGTACCGGCGTCCATCACCGCGACGTCGAGGTTGGCGGCAAAGGCGGGCCGAAGAGAATCCCGGATCTGCGCCAAGCCGAGGGCAAGTGCGAATCCGAGGACGAGCAAGAAGCGAAGCAGAACGTCTCTACGTTGTGCCATGTCACACCTCGCGCTGACCTAAAGCCACTGCCTGAGTTCGTCTTCGAAAAGACCAGCTTGCCCCACGTCGGCGACACCCTCACCCCGCGGCGGCGAGAATCCCGATGGCGATGGAGCGGATCTTGGTCTCAGCCGTTTCGGCGCGGGAGAGCAGGATCAGTGGAACCTTCGCCCCCACCACGATGCC
>JAEHDI010000603.1 GCA_016880505.1 Bryobacterales bacterium
CGAGATATAAGGAACGTCTCCCAACACCCAGCTGTCGTGCGGGACCGGCGGCACGTAGAACAGGGTTCCGGACGGAATTCGGATCTCGTCGCCGTTCTGGAACGCGATCACCGACGCTCCTGCGATGACGTAGACCAGGTGCTCCACGAGACACCAACGCGTCCCGCGCTCCGGGCCCACGTGCTCGGACCACCTCCAGCCCGGTTGATACGTTGCCCGGCCGAACAACTGCCCGTTGATCTTGACCAGCTCGAAGCGACCCTTTGCCATCGTTCGCACTTCATCGGGCTTGTCGAACCGCTTCAGGATCAATCCCATAGCAGATGACGGCAAGGCGCCTGGTCATGCGTTTTGGATGGTGTCCCCCTCTCGAGGGTTGTAGTCGGCCAACTTCAAAAGCAGGTCCTTCGCGCCTTCGGCGGTGCAGTTCTTGACGGGAGACAGCCAGACGGTTGGATTACCGGGACGTGGCGAGCACGAGACGCTGGACGAGGATCGGCTTTCACGGTCTGCTCTCGCTCGCGTTCGCCAGTCTCGCCGACCCGGCCAACGCGCAGCGGGCTCAGGTCGCTGGTGCCGCCACCATCACCAACAAGGGCATCTCGCTCATCCCCGCGCTGACGCTGGGGAAGCCCGCCGCAATCTTCGACGTCGCGATCACGGGCGGCGCCTTGGGTTTCGAGCCACAGTTCAGATTTGGTCTCGACGGGAAACCGTGGTCGTTCATCTTCTGGGGCCGATACAGACCGCTGCGCGAGGGAAGATTCCGTCTCACGATCGGCGCGCATCCCTCGCTCACTTTCAAGACGGTCACCGTTTCGACGGCCGCCGGGCCGCACAGCGCCATCGTGACCAGGCGGTATTTCGCCGGCGATGTGTATCCCAGCTATTTCATCCTGAAGAACTTGAGCGTGGGACCTTACTATTTCTACGCTCACGGGCTCGACCCGGAGTCGTTCCAGCATACGCATTTCGTCGGTGCCCGAGCCAACCTGACCAGTCTCCCGATTACCGATCACTTCTTCATCCAGTTCGCTCCGCAACTGTATTACCTGTGGATGGATCGGGAGGAGGGCGTCTACGTGACCTCGTTGTTGACGCTGGCCAACCGGAGACTCCCGGTTTCGATTTCGACGCTGGTGAACTCGCCGATTCGGAGCGGCATTGCGGGAGGGCAGCACTTTCTCTGGAACGTGAGCCTTATCTACGCCATGAGGTGAGCAAGTGGACGTACGGAGGCTCAGTCTCATCGGCCCTTCATATCCGTTTCATCTCGGCCAGCTATCCATGAGTGGGAGGATTCCACCATGGCACTGGGCTTGAACTACCGAAAAGAGATCCGTCGCGCGCGCAGACGCGTCGCCACAGGCAGCAAGATGCTGGAGACGCGGTTCGGTCCGATTGAATACGCCGAAGCCGGCGCGGGACCGCCCGTACTCGTCATTCACGGCGCGGGCGGTGGCTTCGATCAGGGACTCGACCTCGCGGAAGGGCTGGCGCAAAACGGCTTCCGCGTCATCGCCATGTCGCGGTTCGGCTACCTGCGCACTCCGCTGCCCCGAGACGGGTCTCCCGCCGCGCAGGCCGACGCTCACGCCGCCGTCCTGGATGCGCTACACATTTCGCGTTGCGCGGTGTTCGGTGTCTCGGCCGGCGGACCCTCGGCGATGCAATTAGCGCTGCGCCATCCGGCCCGCGTCAGCGCGCTGATCCTGATGGTGCCGGCTGCCTACGCGCCCCCACAGAACGGCGCAGCGCCGAGACGGATGTCTAAGCTGGGCGGCGCCCTGATAAACCTGACGCTCCGGTCGGACTTCCTCTTCTGGTTGGCCGTGCGCCTTGCGCCCCGAGCCATGACCCGAGTGATCCTCGGCACTCAGCCTGCTCTGTTGGCGCACGCCGATCGGGCTGAGCGCGCCCGTGCGCAGACCGCCCTCGAGCACATCCTGCCCGTCTCGGCCCGACGGCTCGGCTTGATCAACGAAGCCGCC
>JAEHDI010000604.1 GCA_016880505.1 Bryobacterales bacterium
GAATACGAGGGAGGCCGCGGAGTACCTCGGCATCGCGGTGCACACGGTTTATCGGATGTCGCGGCTTCGCGAACTTCCCTCGGTCAAGGTGGGTCGGGCGTTGCGGTTCGACGTGGTAGCGCTGGCACGCTACGTCGAGCAGCACACAATCGAAACCATTGACTGAAAGGAGTTCGCAAGATGTCGATTCACGTGGTAGGGAATGAAGTTCACAAGATTCGTTGGCGAGAAGGAGGTCGTAACCGAAGTCTCATCGTCCACGGCTCGCGAGAGTTGGCGAAGAAGATTCTGCGCAAGAAGCTTTCGGCCCGGGATGAGAACCGGCACCTCGATGTCAAAAAGGAGGTCAACTTCCGGATGTCGGCCCTGATTGACCGGTACGTCGAGCAATACGGGAAAAAGAAGAAGTCGTACAGCCGGGAGAAGCATGTGCTGGAGGGCATCCGGCAAGAGTTGGGGAACCTGTTTGTGCGGGAGGTGGACGGGCCGGCGATCGAGGGGTGGTATCAGAAGCTCACGGTCGAGCACGGGCTTGCGGAGGGCACAGCGGTTCGTCACTTCAACGTCATGCACCACATGATGGGGAAGGCGGCGACCCTCTGGTCCAAGGAAACCGGGATCGACCGGAATCCGGCGGACCAGGTGGAAGTGAAGCGACCCAATGACCAGCGGGACCGCTATCTCTCGGCGGAGGAGATCCGCCGACTGAAGCAATGCCTGGATCAAAAGATGCACCGAAAGGGCGTCCGGGCGATCAACCAAACGTTCTACCGGTTACGGTTGATTGTCCTGATCGCTCTGACCACGGGGATGCGGATTGCCGAGATCTTCGGTTTGGAGCGGGCCGACGTGCGGTACAGGGAGGAGTTGATGGCCGTTCGTTCGAAGCTGAAGGGCGGCAAAGTTCGCTACGTGCCGTTGACGCCCGGGCTGGCCGCGGAGTTGCGGCGGTACCCGGCGGTCATCGGGGAGGAGCGCATCTTTCCTCGGAAGCCGGGGGCGAGGGCGGAGCGGCAGAGGGTGGAAGGGAGCTTTGAGACCGTGCTGAAGATGGCCGGGATCGAGGATTTCCGGTTTCACGATCTGCGGCACACGTTTGCCTCCTGGTACATGATGAACGGCGGAGACCTCTACGAGTTGGCGAAGATTCTCGGGCACGCGAACATCAAGATGACCGAGCGTTACGCCAAGCTGGCGAAGCAGCACATCGCGAGGACCGGTAACACAGCGCGCGAAATGTGGAAACTGATGGAGGCAGAAAATGGGGAGCAGCCCACGGGAACGCTGTAATGTTCCCGTATTGTTCCCTTGGCTGAAATCGTATGTTCTTGGCTGCGACTAAGTACTTTAGAATGTGGGGGCCAGGGACGGAATCGAACCGCCGACGCCAGCCTTTTCAGGGCTGCGCTCTACCAACTGAGCTACCTGGCCGGAGATCCTCATTGTAGCAGATGCGCCGCGGTACGGCCGTCACGGTGTCCGGGTTACGCTGTCCGCGATTCAAACGGCCTGCAATTCGCTGAGCGCGGCGCCGGTGGCGCGCTCAACATCGGCGTGCAGGCTGTTGCCGTGCGCGTCCATCGTCACGATGCAGAGGAAGTTCTTCACCCGGAGGCGCCACATGGCCTCGGGAATCCCGAACTCCATCAGGTCCACGCCGACCACCTTCTCGATCGCCCTCGCATAGACCTGCGCCGCGCCTCCGATCGCGTGGAAGTAGACGGCACCGGCGTCCTTCATCGCCGAGAGCGTCTTTGCGCCCATGCCGCCCTTGCCGATCACCCCGCGCACGCCATACGTGCGAATCGTGTGCGCCTGGTAGGGCTCCTCGCGCGAGCTCGTGGTCGGCCCGGCTGCCTTCGTCACCCAACCATCGCCCTGCTTCAGCATCACCGGACCGCAGTGGTAGATGACCGCCCCGTTCAGGTCCACCGGAGGAGCGTTCTTCATCAGGTAGCTATGCACCTGGTCGCGACCTGTGTACATCTCGCCGCTAATCAGTACAACGTCGCCGACTTTCAACGCTCGAACCTGCTCCTCGGTGAGCGGCGTATTCAGCACGATCTCACGGCCGGTGAGCGGGAATCCTTCGGCCTTCGCCATCCGTTCCACCGGGCGGTCGGGATCGCGATAAAGCCAGCGGGTGATCGCTCCGCTCGCCGGATCGACGCGGATGCCCAGTCGCCGGAACGCCCAGCAGTCGTAAGCAACCGACACGAAGAAACACGCCGGAAGGCGGTTGGCGGCGGTGATCTTGCAGCCGATCAGCGAGACTTTGCCGCCGAAGCCCATCGCGCCGACACCAATCCGGTTCGCTTCGTCCATGATTCGTGTCTCGAGCGCCGCGAGTTCCGGGTTCGGGTTCTCGTCGTCGAGCGGCCGGAATAGCTGATACTTCGCCAGTGTGTAACCGTGGGCCCGGTCGCTGCCGATGCAGACACCGATCGCGCCCGGCGCGCAGCCATGGCCTTGCGCCTGCCATACCGCATGGAGGATGCACTTACGCACGCCTTCGAGATTCCGGTCCGCACGGCCGAGATGATCGAGTTCGCAAGGCACGGAATACTGGATGTTCTTGTTCTCGCAGCCGCCGCCCTTGAGGACCAGCTTGACTTCGATCTCATCCTCTTCCCACTGCTCGAAGTGCACGACCGGCGTTTCCTCACCGAGGTTGTTGCCACTGTTTTTCCCGGTGATCGAGTCCACCGAGTTGGGCCGCAACTTGCCGCGCTTTGTCGCCTCGGCGAGCGCCTCCTGTACGGCCTTGCGGATCTGCAGTTGATTGACGCCGATCGGAGTATGAATGACGAAGGTCGGCATCCCGGTGTCCTGACAGATCGGCGCCTCGTCGTCCAGGGCCATGTCTATATTGCCGGCGATGATCTCCAGCGCCTGCGAAGCCTGGGTACCAGATTCTTCCCGGCGAATGGCAACACCCATCGCGGCGCGGACGTCCGGTGGCAGGTTCGTTGAAGTCTGGGTGATCAGTTCCAGGAGACTGCCTGCAAGAAACTGCATGGGAATCCTCCAAAATCGCTATGTTAACTTGATGCGCACCTGCGCCGTCATCCCCGGCTTCACCGCCGGGTCGGGGCTGGTGAATTCGACGAACACGCGGCTTTCCTTGATCTCCCGCACCTTACCCGGGATGCTGGAGAGAAGCTCGGCAACTTGGACGACCGCTTCCTGTCCGGGCCGGATGCGCTCCAACACCTGAGGTTCGGGTTCAAGGACAGCGTCCAGTTCCGAGAGGTCCACGGCGATCTGAAAGAGGTCTTCCATCTCGATGGTCACGTCCTGACCCGCCTGGCCCCGGCGTCCCACGATGAGGCCGTCGACAGGGGATACTACCTGGGCGGAGGCGATCGCGTCGCCGACCTCCTCGTATTGCCTTGATTTCTCCGACTGGGAGCGCTTGGCCTCGTCGAGTTCCCTGATCTGCGCGTCGACATTCTGCTCGGAGAGGCGGGCCATCTCGTCGAGGTGCTCAAACTCGGTCTTGTCGTTCTCAAACTGCTGCTGGCTTTTTTCGAAGCTGACGCGTGCGGCGGCGCCCTCCCGGAAGAGGAGTTGCTGGCGGAGGTACGTCTTCTCGGATTTGTCGGCGTCGTTCCGCGCGCGGCTCGCGTCGGCGCGTGCGCGGGACGCGTCAAGGCGTGCGGCGATGAGCCGGCTCTCCAGGCTGCTCACCCGCGCCTGTGCCCGTTGGAGTTCCGTAAGCGCTGCATCCCGCTCGGATTCAAGCGCCGTGTTGGCGATCTGCGCGAGCAACTGTCCCTCGTACACGCTCTGGCCGACGTCGGCGAGGAACGACTCGACGGCGCCGTCAACAGGGACCGGCACGTTGACGATTTTCCGTGCCTGAATGCGGCCTCTAAGGCTTGCTTCCGCCCCGGTGAATGCAGGCGGAGCAGCGGCGGCAGTCTTCTGGGGCGGCGCCGGCCCGCTCTGGCGGCGAAGCAGCGACAGAGCGCCCACGGCGACAGCAATCAGAATCAGCGTCGCCGAGAGAAGCAGCCATTTACCCCGCATACCCGCTCATATTGTAGCCGGAAGCAGGCAAGCCTGAGCGGCGGCGGACGGCTACAATGGTCGTTTCATGTCCCTGCCTCAAGCGGCGGCCGAGTTCATTGCAGCGCAAGTCGAGCGGTTGCGACGTTCCGTGAAAAGGAAGCGGATCGTCTTCCCGGAGTCCTCTGATCCGCGCATCCTTGCCGCGGCGGGCCGTCTCGCGCAGGAGGGTCTGCTCGAACCGGTGTTGATCGGACCGGCGCCGTCTGGAGCGCCAGCCAACGTGACGTTTGTTGTTCCGGAGTCATCGCCTAAACTGCGCAGCTACGCGGCAATCTACTTCGACCGCCGCCGTACCAGGGGCGTCACCGAAGCCGAGGCAATGGAGATCGCCCGGACGCCGCTGTATTTCGCGAAGCTGATGGTAGCCGCGGGCGACGCCGACGGCAGCATCGGCGGGGCCTCGATCTCCTCGGCCGAAGCGGTGCGGGCCGCTCTCCAGTGCATCGGCGTTCCTCCGCACATCCGGACAGTCTCGAGTTTCTACATCATGGCCCTGCACGACCGCGCTTTCGGGCACAAAGGCCTGCTGTTCTTCGCCGACTGCTCGATCGTCATCGACCCGAGCGCGGTGCAACTGGCGGACATTGCCATCGCCACCGCCGGAAGCGTCCGCAACCTGCTCGGCGTTGAACCGGCAGTGGCCCTGCTGTCGTTCTCGACTAAGGGGAGCGCGACACATAAGGCGGTGGACAAAGTGGCCGAGGCGCTACGGATCATCCGGGCCCGCGACCCGAACCTCCACGTAGACGGCGAACTGCAGGCGGACGCAGCGCTTGTAGAAGCTGTCGGGCGTTCGAAAGCCCCTGGCTCCACGGTGGCCGGCCGCGCCAACACGCTCATCTTCCCCAACCTCGAGGCCGCCAACATCGCCTACAAACTGGTGGAGCGACTGGCGGGCGCCACGGCCATCGGCCCACTGCTGCAAGGGCTGGCGAAAGCCGGTAACGACTTGTCCCGGGGTTGCTC
>JAEHDI010000605.1 GCA_016880505.1 Bryobacterales bacterium
ATACAGGGAGAGAGCGCGCTCCACCTCTCTAACCGCGCGGCAGTCGATATTCACGCCGACATCAAGGTACTGGAAGCTCTTGATGTCACCCGCAGTTCCAATTGGGACCCTGCCACCGACGCGGATCGCAGTCTGACCGAGCTCTTTTGCATCGGCGGCGACCATCGTCGAGTACGTGCGGGCATTGAGGACCTTCCCACCCTCAACCTCCTTGACCACGAATTCGAGTCTGTAGAACTTTTGAGGTTCCAGAGTCTTGGGAGCTTCCTGGTTTTGGGCGAACCCTGACCCGGGCGCCATCGTGAGTGCCAAGAGGGGCAGGCTCAGTACGGTTCTCTTCAACATTTGTTCTCCTTATTGAGCGCCATCGCTCTGCAATGGCGGAATTTGAATCGGTTGGATCGCAATCGGCTCGGCACTCCGCTTCTGTAACTCCGCGAACGCTTGGACGGCCTCAATCGGTGCGCGTCCGACCCAGGCGACTAAGGCGCGCTCTTCATCCGTCATCGGCATGGGAGTCGGAAAGCACTCCTTTTTCGGCAACGACCTGGCAGTGGCGCTATGCTCCTGCCCCGTTCTGATCCCGCGCTTTGGCTCCGCCACCCGGGTCGCCGGCGCCGGGCTCGGTTGTGGCTCAGGTGTCAGAGACGACGGTTCGGAAACCGCCGCCCTCCGCGCTCGATCCGTGGTGCGTGATCCGGAATTCCACCCGATCCGCAAAGCGATGCCCACGAATAGCAGTGCGGCAAGCGCGGGAATCGCGAACGCCAACCGGTAAGGCCACGGGCTGCGCCGGGCCGCGCCAGCCGCCTGAACCCGGCGCAGAACCCGATTTTCGAGACCCTCCATCGGGTCCGCGCCTGAGTATGCGGGCAGTGCGCCGTCTATCATGTCGTCCAGTTCGTCACGGTCGTCGTTTTTCATTGGGACCTGCCCCTCAGAGCGCTTAATTTCTGCTTGAGAATATGCCGCGCGCGTGCCAATCGCGTGCGGACGGTGCCCTCTGGAATCCCCATCACTTTGGCGATCTCGCGCGAGTTCAACTCCTCGATGCTGGACAGCGCCAGTGGTTGCCGCAATTCCTCCGGCAGTGCATCAATCAGGCGGCAAACGGTAGTACTCCAGTCGGATACGATAGCGGCGTGTTCGGGACTCTCGGCGGTTGACGCAGTCTCGGCGCCGAGCGGATTCGTGGGCGCCTTTCGGAGTTGGCTGACCGCGATCCGCCACGCGACCCGGGCCAGAAACGCCTTTTCATCTGCCATGCGCTCCCAGGCACGCGAGCGGTAGAGCTTCAGAAACGTCTCTTGCACCACGTCGTCGGAATCCTGGACATTTCGAAGAACTGAGTAAGCGACGCGAAACACAAACCGCGATTGCCGCCATACCAGAGCAGTGAACTCGCTGTCGCGCGTCGTGGCGCGCTCCTCGTGTGCCAATGGTAGCTCCTGAAGCGCCATCTGTTGAGCGATCCCGAGCATCGGTAAGCCTACATCCACCAGCTAAGACCTGCAAGGTGCCAGCGCCGTTCAACTTTATTTGGGGCCAGAGCGTCCGGGTGGAGCGCCCCGTCTCCATTTCAGGCGGAACCAACGTAGGAAGCATGGTTCGGACATCCGTCCCGATTTGGTGGTAGTGCGCTAAATGTGTGTGGGCGGTAGTGCCCCAAGGTGCGTTGACTCCCAAACAGGAGTTCATAATGGCCTGTGTTCCGTTCCCGATTCTGTTCTGCTATGGTAGGATCGGTGCGGAATGGATTGGCTTACGAAAGCCGTTGCCTTGACGATCGCGGTTCTCTGTGGGTACTTCTACGCCGCTACGAGAAATTGGGTGTGGTATCCCGAGTGGCTTAAGAGGTTCGTGCTTGGCGAGAAGAAGCGATAAACCGATGGTCTGCAATTCCCGCTTCCATGGCGGGCGTGACCGGGCAAATCACGCAGCCTCCAGCAACTCTCGCACGCTCCAAACGTGATCCGCGATCCCAGAGGCCATAGCCGGTGTCATCCTCAACGACTCGGAGCGAACAAATTTAACACCTGCGCGTCTATATATTCGATGCTCAATGTCCTGCCCGATCTGCGCTATGCCTTCCGCTCGATCAGGAAGTCGCCCGGATTCGCCGCAGTCGCCGTTCTGACTCTCGCTCTCGGCGTCGGATGCAACACGGCGGTCTTCAGCCTCGTCAACGCCGTCCTGCTGCGGCCATTGCCGTATTTCGACCCCGGCCGGCTCGTTTTGGTCTGGGAAAGCGCACCGTTCTTCGGCCTGCGTGACAGCCCCGTCGCCCCAGCGAACTACGCGGACTGGAAAGCTCGCAGCCGGTCTTTCGAGGAAATGGGAGCGCTTGAAGACCACTCGTACCGCCTCGTGGGCGAGGGTACGCCGGAGATCGTACAGGGCAGCCAGGTAACCGCCAGCCTGCTAAGGGCGCTGCGCATCCATCCCATGCACGGCCGTCTGTTCCGCGACGACGAGGACCGGCCCGGCGCCCCGAAGGTCGCCCTCATCAGCGAGGGCTTTTGGCGCCGCCGCTTTGATGCGGACCCCAGGATTACCGGCAGCACCCTCACC
>JAEHDI010000606.1 GCA_016880505.1 Bryobacterales bacterium
TGGGTGAACCACCAGTGCATACGGCGAGTCGAGGGCCTTCGCCATGACACCTTCGTGGCCCTGCTCAAGGGCCTGGCGGACGAACTCCGCGGCGCGATCGGAATCGGCAGTGCGCGTGTGCGGAATGAGCGCCTCGGCCGGCGAAAGCCCGGCGAGTGTGGAAAAACGCCGCGACTGCGGCTCGTCCAGGAGCGACTGGCCATCGAGGTAGAGCAGGTCGAACCAGAACGGACTGAGGGGCAGTTCGGCGCGCATACGGTCGAGATCGAGCTTGCGATTGAAACGCCGGGCGGTGACCTGGAAGGGCCGCGGGCGGCCTTCAGGAGTGAGGCTCAAGACTTCGCCATCGAGGATGAGGTCGCGGGCGGGAAGGGCACGCACGACTTCGACGATTTCGGGAACCGCGGCGGTGACGTTGTTCAACGCGCGAGAGAAGATCTGCACGTCATAACCGGAACGGTGGACCTGGATGCGGGCGCCATCCATCTTGTATTCGAGCGCAGCTTCGCCGAGGTCGGCGAGCGCGCCGGCGACGTCCTCGGAGGGCTGAGCGAGCATGGGCTGGATGGGCCGGAAGAGCTGAATGTCGTAGCCGTCCAACCCGGCCCCACCGGATTCGAGCACGGAGCGGGCCACACGGGCGATGTCGCCGGCCATCATGACCGCGCGGCGCACCTGCGGAGTGGAAATGCCAGACGCCTTGGCGAGGGCTTCGAGCATGATACCTTCGAGGGCGCCCGGGCGGATCTCGCCGAGCAGGAGGCCGGTGAGGAATTGCTGCTCGGGCGCGGTGGCGCGGGAAAGCAAGGAGTGAAGAAAGTCGCGGCGGCGGCGTTCGGAGCCGGAGCCCTGCACAGCGGCCAGCTCGGTGAGGGCGCGGTCGAGCACGTGGATTTCAAGCGCGGCGGTTTCAGCGGGATCCGCGGCGGCGGCGCGGAGCGTGGCGTGGCCGATCCGGATACGGCCCTGTCGCGTGTATCCGGAAAGGAAGGCGACGACGATCTCGACCTCTTCCGGATCGAGCCGGCGGAGGAGCCCGGCCAGAAGGTCGATTTTTTCCAGCCGGCGCGAGGTCTCCGAGACGCGACGAGAGGTTTCGACGACGGCGCTGAAGAGCATCTGTTCCGAGTATAGATCTGGTTTTGCGAGTACAGATCTGGTTCGGAGATGGATCGAAATGGGATCTCGACGGATTCGCCGGGCCTTGCGGGCGGCTTACCAGCCCAGGCACCGAACCTAGTGGCCCGACAAGTACCCGAGTGCCGGGGAACAACGCGGCCGGAAGCAACCTCCCATCGTCCGTCCGCCCCACGGCGAACACACCCGGCGCCGGCGACATGACTTCGACTCCGCTCAGCGTCGAGCGGCCCTCCGGATTCGTCAGTTCCACTTAGTTGGCACTGTCGTTTCTGTCGGCCTCGCAGAAAATGACCTGGCAGATCGGATGCATTTCTCGTGACGCAATACACCAGGAGGCAGACGGAAACAACTGTTCGGAGCGCTGATAACGGAAGTCAACAGGGGAGTAGATACCTTTTTCAGTATTGTCATTTGAAACGGCTGGGGCTAAAATCAGGACGCTGTTCGAGAAACACTGCTTCGTTTACAGCGCGGTGACTTACCTCCCCGCGCTGCTGCTAGTAACCGCCCGTCCCCGGAGGGCGCAGGAGATGGCGCTCTCCGGGCCCTCCTATTATCGCCGCCCGTGAGAATCACGCCTGACGGGACTCAGTTGTGGTAGTTGACGCTTTCCGCAAGGTGCGGATCCCCCAGCGGCACCGGCGGAGCGCTGTTCATCGCCCGCGTAAAAACGAGAATGAAGATCGCAATTACACCAGCCAACGCAGCGGCTTCCCACAACCCGAACCGCGGATTCGAACCGCCGGTGGCGGGCTGGATCATTATGTACAGATCAAGCCAGCGCCCCACCAGGACGACGGCAGCCGCTTTGGCGAGCAAACTTCCCGTCCGCTTGGTACGCGTGGGCAACAAGACGACGAACGGCACCACCCAGTTCAGCACCATATTGGCGATAAACAGCGGCATCCAAAACTGATGCTGCCGCTTGATGTAGTGCACCGTCTCCTCGGGGATATCGGCATACCAGATGAGCATGTACTGGCTAAACCAGATGTACATCCAGAACGTCGAGAAGGCGAACAGCAGTTTGCCGAGGTCGTGCAGGTGCTCGTCAGTGACAAAGTCGCGAAGCGGTCCGGCGCGGCGCATCCAGACAACCAGCAGAATGATCACGGCCAGGCCGGAAGAGAACATACCGGCGAAATTGTAGATTCCGAAGATCGTGCTCGACCAGTGCGGCTCGAGCGACA
>JAEHDI010000607.1 GCA_016880505.1 Bryobacterales bacterium
TGCGCGCACGACGTGCCATTGAACGCGGGACCGAGCCCGTCTTCGGCGGTTTCCTGCTCCATGAAGTCCGCGCGGCCGAGTCGAAAAAGTTCGAGTTCGTAGGAAGAGATACCCGGCAAGGAGCCGCCTGGCTGGGGACCGTCATCATCAGCGAACATTCCCAGGGCGATGATGGCCACCGCCGTCGAAACGATTCCCAAACGTGCGCGCATGTTTTTCACTCCACAACGATGGTGCCGCGCATGAGGTTGTGGCCGGCGCCACACGGGCGCGAGCACTCGAAGACGTACTTGCCCTTTTCCCGGGAGATGAAGCGAACGCGAACTTCGCCCTTGCCTTGCTGCGGGATCGCAACGTCGATGCCAGCGGCGGGTATCCGGAATCCGTGATCCGTGTCCTCGCTCGTAAGGACGAACTCGACATCCATGCCCTGCTTCACTTTGATCCGTGATGGAGAAAATGTAAACCGCTCCGCGACGATGTGTACGGTCTTGTCCGGCTTCGTTGCCGGCTTCTCCTGCGCCGCGGCCCCTGTCACAAGCGCGGCAGTCATTACGAACTGAATCAAAACCACCATCCCAACCCCACGTTGAATGCATCTACCGTGCGAACGACCATGCTTGCATTTCGGTTAAAGACGTAGTCGAATTTGAACGCCACGTCGGCATTTGGCTTGAGCGTGAGCCCCACCACCCATGCCGACCTGTTGAACTCAGGCAGCGGCACGTAGCCCGCGGGCATACGATGCTGGGTGTTGAACTTCTCGTACCGCACGAACGCGATCGCGTCCTGTCGCCAGCGACGCGGCAGCATATGGGCCGCGGGCTCAAAGTAATACCCGCGCATCTGGCGTGCCAGGTTCGGGTCAAAGCCATGGAGCCGCGCCAGCGCCCGGTTCAACTGCGCCGCACGTGTCATCCAAGTCTGAGCAAACAATCCTCGTACATCGAATCTGCCGATGCCGTACCGGCCGTCAAAGTTGAACAGATCCACCCGAGGGTTCACCGTCAGGAGGCGGAAGCCGGCGTGCCCGGTATAGACGCTGGTCCCAAGCGTCAGCCGCCGGATGCCTGAGAACTCCAGTCGCACCGCCTTTGCAGGATTTCGGAACGAAGCGCGAAAACCTTTTTGACGGCCCGCGCGAATCCCTTCTTCCGCATCAAACTCGGAGGCGTCCAAACCTGCCATCAGGTACGCCCGATACCGTAGGCCTCGGCCGAGATCACCCGTGATGCCGAAGCCCGGCTCGAACCATGTTGATGGAATGATGACCGTCTCGACGAACGGCCGCTCGACTCCATTGAACGAGGGAGGCTCGTGCCGCTCATTGATGATGCCCACCGGTGTGAGCAGAATCCCGCCGCGAAGGTTGAACCAGGGCTGGATTAGGAAGTCCAGGTATGCCTGCTCCAGTTCGAGCTCGCCCTTCTCCTCACGGCCCTCGACGAGCGCGTGCTCCACCTCCAGTTCGCTCCAGAATTTGATTCGGTCGGAGAAGCTGTGCCCGAACAGGAGGACGAAACGGTGGAAATCGAGCTCGCCGGGTTGGGTGCGGAACTTGTTGAAGTGGAATTCCATGTACCCGGCGACGGGCAGGCGCTGCTCCTCCTGTTCGGGTCGCGCGGCCGTCGGCGCTACCGGCGTTAGCGGCTGTAATGGTCCGGGCGCCGGAGGCAGAGCCTGGGCGGAGGCTTCTTCCGGCGGCACACGCCCGGCGAGGAGTTCGTCCATGTGCTTCTCCAGAGCTGCGATGCGCTCCTCAAGCCGCTCCGGAGTGGCGCCTGAACCAAACTTCGGATCGAGTTGGCGCATCTTCTTCTCGAGTTCCGACACACGTCGCTCAAGCGTGGCATCTGTCTGAGCCAGAGCCACGGCGCAAATCGTCACGACAAGAAGTGACCGTAAGCTCAGCAGTCGAATAGGCGTACTTCCAGGTGCTTTAGACTATACCAAACGATAGGAGCACGGTCAAAAACGGGCCGGGAATCTGGCATTGGCACAACATGGTGGAGGAGCCGGCGATCCCGCTGCTCCGCCTACTCCCGAGTGTCCGCCCGAAGCAGCCGAAGCGCGTTGAAGATAACGAGCAGCGAAACGCCCATGTCCGCGGTGATGGCCGCCCAAAGTGATGCGTAGCCGGCGAATGTCAGGAGCACGAACACCGCCTTCACGAGCAGTGAGGCCACAACGTTCTGCCGGATGACCGTCAACGTTCGCCTGGAGTGACCAAGAAGCCACGGCACTTTCGACAGATCGTCGGACATGAGCGCGACATCCGCCGCCTCAATCGCGGCGTCATTGCCGGCCGCGCCCATCGCGATCCCCAGGCTTGATCTTGCCATCGCCGGTGCGTCGTTGATCCCGTCTCCCACCATCGCGGTCGGGCCGTAACGCGCCACGAGTTCCTCAACGGCCGCGACCTTGTCTTCAGGCAGCAGTTCGGCGCGAAACTCCGTAATGCCGGCATCCGCGGCGACGGCCGCCGCCGTCCGCTCGTTATCCCCCGTAAGCATCACGACGTGCCTGATTCCGGCCTTGTATAAGCGTTGGATTACGTCACGGACGCCCGGTCTTATCTCATCGGCGAATGCGATCAATCCGATCACACGCGCGTCGTCTCCGGCAAAGATGATTGTGTGGCCGAGTCCGGACAGCCGTTCCGCATGTTCGCGGATTTCAGCCGTCTCCCGCCCGCGTTCGCCCGCATGCCGATGGGAACCGAGCCAGAACGAGCGACCCCCGATCTGTGCCGTAATCCCTTTGCCGGGCAGGACCTGAACGTCGGTCGCCTCCGCTGGGGGGATCTCACGAGTTTTCGCATAGCTCACCAGCGCCTGCGCCAGCGGATGATCCGTACGCGATTCAATGCCTGCTGCGATCTGGAGCAACCGGGCTTCGCTGTACCCGTTCAGGGCTACGACCTCCACGACAACCGGCCTGCCTCTCGTGAGCGTCCCCGTCTTGTCAATCGCCACGGCCTGGAGATGCGCGGGCGCCTCCACGTAAATGCCCCCTTTGATGAGAACTCCGGCGCGGGCAGCCGTGGCCAGAGCGGCCACGATACTCACCGGCGTCGAGATTACCAGCGCACACGGACAGGCAATCACCAGCAGGACGAGGCTCCGGTAGATCCACTCGTGCCACGGTGCGTTCAGCAGCATCGGCGGAATCACGAGCACGCCGGCTGCGAGCGCCATTACAGCCGGCGTGTAGTACTCGGCGAATCGGTTGACCCACTGCTCTGAGGCCGCTCGCCGGTGTTGCGCCTGTTCGATCAGGCGGATGATGTGGGCGAGCACGGTGTCCGATGCCGGCTTCGTGGAGCGGACCTCGAGGGCGCCATTGCCGTTCACCGTACCCGCGAATACGTCAGCGCCCGGCTCTTTCGCGACGGGCACGCTCTCACCGGTGATGGAAGCCTGGTTGACTTCGCTCGTGCCTTCGACCACCTGCCCGTCTAACGGAATGCGGTCACCCGGGTTCACCAAGAAAAGGGAGCCGGTTGGCACCTCCTCGGCCCGTACCTGCCGCTCCCCGCCGCCGGGTATCTGAATGCGGACGAGGGGCGGGGCGAGATCCAGCAGCGCCTCCACCGCGCGCCGCGCCCGGGCCACGCTCCATGACTCCAGCGCCAGCGAGAGACCGAACAGGAATGAGACCGTGGCCGCTTCGAACCATTCCCCGATCGCGACGGCCCCGAGCACGGCGATCGTCATCAGCAGGTTCATATCGGGACGGCGCCGGCGCAATGCCGCCCAGGCCTTCGGGAACACGTACCAGCCGCCCGCGACGATGGCAATCGTGTACAACGTCCGGGCAGCAAGCGAAGGCGCTCCACCCGCGGCGGTCCCTTCGGGACGCAGGATCTCCAGAATGCCGCCCGCAAGCCACGCATGAACGGCGAAGCCGGCCAA
>JAEHDI010000006.1 GCA_016880505.1 Bryobacterales bacterium
GATGATGTGATGTCGCATGATTGTCTCTCCTGAAGCCCTCTACTTTACCTTGAGTCCGCCGCCAACAAAAGGGCCTGGCTCAGGGCAGTCCGTAGCTGGCCGGATCGTAGAGCGCGCCGTATGCGTCGCGTGTACTTTCGATTAGCGCGGCTTCGTCGGCGGGAATCTCCCCAAGCGACGATTCGATCCGGTCCAGCCACTGCCGCTCCTTGGCCGTAAGTACGAGCCGGCCCGAGTCGATGCCGCGACGCAGGATGCGAACCGCGGCCTGCCCAGCAGCAAGGGTGCGCGCCAGCGGCGCGTCGGCCTTCACGATGGCTTCGGCGATTTCGATTGTGGCCACAGGGGAAAGAACCGCTGCCTGCGGGCTGAGCCACTGGTCGGAGTCGACCATCCAGTCTCGAAGCCTCCGCGGAGAATCACTGCGCAACGATGCATTCATCAGTCGGCAGTCGTAAGCCAGCAATTCCGCATATGCCGCCGGAGCGGTTCCCGACAGCAGGCGTACGTTTTGCACGGACTCGTTGCTCCACAGATCGCACATGGCCGCCGCGATGTTGCCGACCGGGCTGAAATGGGCGCAGCTTGCCGACTTGCCCTCCATCGAGATCGGACACCCCGTGATCGCCTTGATCACGGGACCTTCGTAGGCGCAGTCCTTCGACGGACCGACCGCTCCATGTTCGAACGCTTCGAGGCTGCGCACCGCGCTCATCGCCCGAACGACTGCGGCCAGCACTTCCGGCAACATTTTCTGGTGCGCCAACTGCATCGCCGTGTTCGCAAAGCCGCAGGCCGTATCGCCGCCGGGAATCGCGCGGGTACCCGCGCACATTCCGGTAATGTTGTCCCACAGCCAGGCGATGTCGCGCGGGGCCAGAACGCCGAGCGCAAGGACAATCCCCGGGATGTCGCCGTACATCAATCCGGCGTCGTGGACCTCTTTGCCGCCGACGGACTCGATGGACACGATGTCCGCGCCGGCCTCGATGCACAACTCGAAGGATCGCCTCACGCGCTCCCACGGTTCGCCCGACCGCAGGACAGGCGGCTTCGCCTGGTCGCGCATATCCGTCGGGGTCACCCGCAACGCCGAGCGTAAGCCGTGCTTCTCATATGCCGCCTTGAGGGCATCATGCAACAGGGCGGTGATCTCGGCGCCCCATTCCGGTGTCTCGGTCATGGGCGGCAGGAGCTCAAACTCCAGCACAACCCCCGAAAGCTTCAGCGCGGTGCATCGGGCCAAGACACTCGACGCGATTTCCCGGTACTGCGAGAGCACGCTGTTCCAGGTTTCGGCAGTGATGAGCATCGCCGGCAGGGTGAAGTTCACTTCCGGGTGGACTTCGCCCGCGCCGATCGTCAGATCGAATCCGCAGCGCACCGGCTGCTTGCTGTGGCCGAAGATCAGCTCATCGGCTACACAAATCGCGAGAGTATTGTACGGCATTGGTAAGATTGCCCCAGAGGCGGTTTACGCACGCTCCCGGGGGGTCTTCTTACTTTACCTTGACCGTGCTGTCATGAGGGATACCCAGCCGCTCGAACCGTTTGCCACGGCCCTGCTCGTCATCCACATTGATCTCGCGGGCAAGTTTGCCAACTTGGATCGCCGCCTGCCGAGGCACGACGATGACGCCGTCGCCGTCAGCGACAATCACGTCGCCGGGGAATACCGTGACTCCCGCGCAGTTGACCGGAAAGTTGTAGGACTCGGCAATGAGCCGTCCCGGACGGACTCCTCTTGTGCTGTAGCCGTTCCTACAATAGACCGGGATCCGCTTGACCTTCACGATCTCGTCGGTGTCGCGCGCCCCTGCGTTCGTGACTACTCCAACAACGCCCTTCTCGGCCCACCCGAGGCTGTTGTTTGAGCCGATGAATCCGGTCTCGAAGACGCCGCTCGCGTCGATCACGGCAGCATCGCCTGGGCGCGCGGCTTTCAGCCAGGCGTCCGGCGCGCGCCCGTACTGTTCATCCTTGAATTTCAGGAAGCCCGCAAGATCGGGGAACGAGTTCTGGCCCACACGGACATCGCTCGGCACGTGCCGCACCGTGACCGCAAAGCCCACGAATCGGTGCGTGAAGCTGTCGGTATCCCGCCACAGGGGACGGATGTCATTATCCATGAGTCCGATGTCCTGCAAACCGATCAAGTCCATGCCGTCGAGGACGTCGGTGACGCGCAGATTCCGGTACAGGTCGAGAATCTCCTTCCGCGCGCGGTCGGAGTCGTCGAAACTCTTGTTCCGGAGTATGCGCACGCCCTCCGGCGTGGTCATCTGTTGTCCGAAGGCGGCTGTGGGCGTACATGAAATCAGTGTGGCGGCCAGTGCCGGCAGTAGTCGCAAGAAGTGCATGGGAATCTCCTTTCCGTGACATTATCTGTCGGAGAGGGCGGGCGTCGCAGGGTGGCTAGATCGCTTCCAGTTCCTCTTCGAGGAGTTGCTTCTGATGTAGATCGGCGTAGTAACCGCCGAGGGAGAGCAGTTCGGCGTGCGTGCCCTCCTCGGCAATTGCGCCGTGCTCGACGACGAAGATCCGATCCGCGCTGCGAACGGTCGAGACGCGGTGGGAAATCAGAATGGTCGTCCGCCCGCGCATGACCTCCGCCAGACCGCTGAGGATGCGGTCCTCGGTGAGGGTGTCCACGCTCGAAAGCGCGTCGTCCAGAATAAGGATGCGAGGATTGCGGAGTACCGCCCGCGCGATCGCCGTCCGCTGCTTCTGGCCACCGGACAACGTGATGCCACGCTCGCCCACAACGGTCTGGTAACCGTCCGGGAACGAGAGAATATCGGGACCTAGACCAGCGATCTCCGCCGCCCACTCGATCTGCTCCTGGGTCGCCGTCTCCACGCCGAAGGAGATGTTCTCCGCCAGCGTCGCGCTGAAAAGAAATGTTTCCTGAGGGACAAAGCCGATCTGGCGCCGCAAGTCCGCCGGAGAAAGCTCCCGCAGATCGGTTCCGTCGAGCAATACCGCGCCGCGTGTCGGGTCCTGCAGCCTCGGAATCAAGTTGACAAGAGTGGTCTTGCCGCTACCCGTGTGTCCGACGATGGCGACGGTGGCGCCGGCCGGAATCCGGAGGCTCACGCCACTCAGCGCGCGGCCGGTTGGATACTCCACTGTAACGTCGCGGAATTCGATCTCGCCGGGAGGCGCCTCCGGCAGCTGTTTTGGCGATGCCGGCCCGGCAATCGTCGGCCGCTCCGTCAGAAGCTCGTTGATCCGCTTGAGTGAAGCCGTGCCGCGCTGCATCAGGTTCACAACCCATCCGAAGGCGATCATCGGCCACACGAGCATCGCCAGGTACGTATTGAACATCACGAATTGTCCCAGCGTGATGTGCCCGGCGAGGAGCCGCCGTCCTCCGATCCAGAGAACCAGAAGCAACGTGAGGCCGACTAACGCTTGGAGCAGCGGCATGAAAAGCCCGGAGATTCGGGCCAGCTTCAGATTCTCCGCGATGTAGTCCTTGTTGAGCTTCTCGAACTGCCGGAGTTCCGCCTCTTCCTGCACGTAGGCCCGAATCACGCGGACGCCCGAGATGTTCTCTTGCACCCGGCTGCTGATATCGGAGAACATCCGCTGGATACGCTCGAACCTAGCGTGGATCTTCCGGCCGAAATACACCACCGCGAGGCTGATCAGCGGTGCCGGCAGCAGCGCGAGCAGCGTCAGCGGCCAATCCACCGCCAGCATGATGGCGGTCACAACCAGAAAGGTCAGGCACGTTTCGCACCAGTACATGACGCCGGGGCCAAGCATCATCCGGACGGCGTTCAAGTCGTTCGTCGCGCGAGCCATGATATCGCCCGTGCGCACCCTCGCATAGAAATCTGAGGAAAGCCGAACCAGATTTTGGAACAGATCGTTTCTGAGGTCGTATTCGATGTCGCGCGAGATGCCGATCAGGATCACCCGCATCCAGTACTGGAAGATCCCTTTGATGGCGGAAAACCCGACGAGCGCTGCCGCGAACCAGAGAATACCGCCGAGCCGGAAGCCGCGGGTTATCGAATCGACGCCCTTTCCGATAAAGAATGGAACCGCGGCGGCAAAAAGATCCTTTAGCAACAGCGCGCCCATTCCCCGCGCCCAACCGCGCCGGTAGCGCCACATGTATGGCCAGACGGTCTTCAGGGCCTCTCTCATGTTGTTACAGACCGATCCACGTCGCGATCGTCTTCATCCATTCAAGCGCAAACTGCTTTTGTCCCGGCCTGGTTTTCCACCACTCCTCGGCACGGAACGACTTATCTGGAGCGGCGACTACGCGAAACTCCAGGCCGCCGGCCAGATTCCGAAAGATCGAGCCGGCACGGCGCGAGTGGTAATCGCTCGTCACGATCAAAAACGTATGCACGTTCCGGCGTCGCAACTCCCCGACAATGATTTCCGCCTCTTCCCGGGTGGAATCGGCATCAAGTGGAAACGGAATGAACCACTCGGCGGGATATGCTTTCTTGACCACGAACGGTACCGCCAAGTCGGACTCGGCGTAGCCATAGAATCCTTTCGGCCCGCTGACAAGCACTTTCGAAACGTAACCCTGACGGACCAGCTCGCCCGCCTTGGTGATGCGGTTCCCGGAGTAGTCCCCGGCGAGCACCACCGCGATGTCGGCCCGCGCCGGCTGCTCCGCCTTTACCAGAAACTCGCCGAGGGCCCCCAGCGAGATGGGATACGTGATTGCCAGAACCGCCGCGAGAGCGCCGCCGACAGCCAAACCTGTGCGAACGGGTTTCGAGAAGTGCAAGGGCTACTTCTCGTCCGAAGAGTTGTTCTGGTCGAGTCGTCCCACCGTTTTCAGTTGATGGAACATGCGCTCTACTTCTGCTTCGTCCTCAGGACGGAGCAGCCTGTAGCGGGGGGATGGCAGTTCTTCTTTCCTCTCGGGCATGGCCGGAAGAGCGTCGCCCCAGAAGTCCCGATGGGCCCTGCCGTCGATCTGCGCCTCGCGCGAGTGTCTGCGCAAATGCCGGAGCAGGCTGTTCGCGGAGTCGAGATCTCCCGGGTAGATCAACAGCATCCGGCTGTCATCGGAAAACGTGAGCCGGACCACTAACGGAGATATCCACCCGGTACGATCCACGCGGCGGATTTCGCCCCAAGGAATGGCACGGTTGCCCACAATCAAGTGGCTTTCCCGGATTTCCACCGGAGGCCGCAACGCGAGGAATACCAGCAGCCCCGAACTGATAAGAAAGAGTACGACGGCGATCAGCGCCGGCGCCCACTCGATCGCGAACACACCCGACAATGCCGCCAGTCCCCAGGCGGCGAGCCCGCCCCATAGATAGCGCCGGGAGGGTAGATAGCGTGTCATGGCGGCCCCCATCCCTTAGCCTACTCTGGCAGGCCTGCCCCGTCAATCGTACTACGCAGGATCGCGTACCATCCGCCAGGCGATCCACGCGTAGTGCAATCCACTCCACAACGTGGTAACAGCCGTGACAGGGATCAGCCAAAGCCCCGCCCGGTCCAACGCGAGCGCCGGGTACGCCCGGCCGGCGATGAGGACCACCCCGGTCACAATCTGAAAAGTAGTGCTAACCTTTCCCCAGATCGACGGCCGGAGTTCCCGGCGGCCTCCCCTTGCCATCATCGTCCCGCCGAATGCAAGGATCAGGATGTCACGCCCGAAAATGACGGCGACCAGCCACAGCGGCGCCAATCCGATCACACCCAAACAGATGTAAACAACGGCCAGTAAGAGTTTATCCGCCACTGGATCGAGGTACGCTCCCAGCCTGGAGAACCATTGGAAGCGCCGCGCGAGATAGCCGTCAAGGCCGTCCGTAATACCGGCGATGACCAGCAAGATCAACGCATTTCGGTGGCCGCCGCCGAGGATCGATACGGCGATAAACGGCGTAAGAACGATTCGTGCCGCCGTGATGAGGTTCGGGAGTTGCCGGGCCGCGCGCGCAAACGACACAGCCCTTCAGGATACCAGTGCGTGCGCCACCCTGTCGGCGAGTTGATCGAAGCTCAGCACTTCGTACAGGGACGGGTCGGACATGATGCGCGCCACAAGCGCCGCGTGCATGGCGTGACCTGCCCGCTCCGCAATCACGTGTCCGAGCAGTGGCTTGCCGATCAGCGCCAGATCACCGATCAGGTCCAGCGCCTTATGCCGGCAGCACTCGTCAGGGAATCGCAAGCCCCCTGGATTCATAACGCTTTCGCGTTCGAAACAAACGGCGTTGTCGAGCGACGCCCCGCGAATCAGTCCCATGTTTCTCATTTGGTCCAGTTCGTGCGAGAAACCGAACGTGCGCGCCGGCGCGAGCTCGCTCGCGTAACGGCCTGGCGTCACCTCCATCTCCACCGACTGCCGCCCTACCAGCGGATGGTTGAACTGAATCTCGCAGCTTAGCAAGAAGCGGTCAGCCGGCAAGATCGAGATCCGCTTGTCCCGGTCTTCGACCGTCACCGGCCGGCGGATGCGCAGGTACCTTCGCCGCCGCCGGTACATACGAAGCCCCGCACGCTCGATCATCTTCACGAATGGCTGACCGCTGCCGTCGAGGATCGGGACCTCGAGGTTGTCGATCTCCACATAAGCGTTGTCCACGCCCATGCTGTAGAAGACACTGAGCAGATGTTCGGTCGTCGAGATCAGCACGCCTTGCCGCATCAAGCTCGTGGCATAACTCACCCTGGCGACATTGCGCCAGTTCGCGGGTACCGGAAACCGTTCGAGATCCGTGCGGAGGAACACGATGCCGGTCGATGGCGGCGCCGGCGTGATCCGGATCGATACCGGTACGCCGCTGTGCAACCCCACTCCAGACGCGGCGACCGGTCGTTGTATCGTGGTTTCGAAGCGCAAACAGTACTATCCTCTAGATTGCTCAGGCATTACTACTAGGCTACGTATACCAGCAATTGACCCACCACTCACATACCTTTTAGTTTCAATGAATTACGCAACGCTAACTGTTGTAAAATAACCACACATTGCAGCATGTTGTGGTGTGCTGTGCCTCCCGCACGGCACTGGGGGTATCATGGGGAGGCATGTCCCGCCCGCGCCTGTTCCTCATCGATGCTTTCGGCTTCATTTTCCGTGCTTACCACGCCCGAGCCCGAAGCGGAGCGCCACCGATGCGTACCCGCTCGGGCCTCTCCACGGAGGCCGTTTACATCTTCCACAACATGCTCCGGAAGCTGATCTCCACGCATCATCCCGACTACATCGCGGCGATCTTCGAGAGCGGCCCGTCCTTTCGTGAACAGGAATTCGCCGACTATAAGGCCAACCGCGCGGAGACGCCACCTGACCTGCTTGAGCAGATCCCCTATGTCCGCCGCCTGCTCGAAACTATGCGCGTACCCGTCCTCGAACACGCCGGCTTCGAAGCAGACGACGTCATCGGCGCCATCGCCCGCCAGGCGAAGGATGCCGGCGTCGACGTGGTCATCGTTTCGAGCGACAAAGATATGATGCAACTCGTCGACGATCGGGTTTCGATGCTGAACCCAATGAAAGACGACACGCTGTACGACCCGGCAAAGGTCGAGGAGTTCATGGGTGTCGCGCCGTCTCAGGTGGCCGACTTGCTCGCGCTCAAAGGAGACGCCGTCGACAACATTCCCGGCGCTCCAGGCATCGGAGAGAAGGGCGCGAGGGATCTGATCGCCCGGTTCGGCTCGGTGGAGAATCTGCTGGAACGCGCTTCCGAGGTCGAGCGCAAGATGTACCGGGA
>JAEHDI010000608.1 GCA_016880505.1 Bryobacterales bacterium
CTCCCCATGCCTGAAATAAACATACCAAAAGAATATTCCTCAGCCCTGAAACAGTCTGCCGGTAGCGTTCATGAGCGCTGGCGGCTTATCAAGGATGCGGCTGCACGTTATGGTATAATTGCAGGCGGTCTCGGTGTGATCGTAGCTATCGTTATGATTTTCTTTTATTTGCTGTATGTGGTTTACCCTTTATTTCTTTCGGCAACAGCTGAATCGGTTAGTCAATATGATGTGCCGGAATCAGCTTTAGGTAAAACAGTGCTGATGGAGATAGAAGAACAAAATGAAGTGGCGGTCCGATTTACGGCGCGACCCTGGGCATCTTCGGGTACCTGCTCTTCAACCCGGGCGCCGAGCGGCTGTTCTACGCGATGGTGGCGCTGGCGTTCCTCTGCGGGATCCTGCTGGTGCTGCCGATCGGCGGGGCGGACATGCCCGTGGTCATTTCCCTGATGAATTCCTACGCCGGCCTCGCGTCGGCCGCCACGGGGTTCGCCATCGGGAACAACGTGCTGATCATCGCCGGCGCGCTGGACGGCGCCTCGGGCTTCATCCTGTCGATCGTGATGAGCAAGGCGATGAACCGCTCGTTCGGCAACGTGCTGTTCGGGGCGTTCGGGAGCGTGGTGGAGGGGGCGTCGGCCAAGACGGCCGAGGGGCTGACGGTCCGGGAAATCTCCGCGGAGGACGCCGCGGTGCAGCTCGCGTACGCCCGCCTGGTCATCGTGGTTCCCGGCTACGGCCTCGCGGTGGCGCAGGCGCAGCATGCGGTGCGGGAGCTGGCGGACCTGATCGAGAAGCGGGGCGGGGAAGTGAAGTACGCGATCCACCCGGTGGCAGGGCGGATGCCGGGGCACATGAACGTGCTGCTGGCGGAGGCCAACGTCCCCTACGACCGGCTCGTGGAGATGGACGAGATCAACGGCCAGTTCCCGCAGGCCGACGTGGCGCTGGTGATCGGCGCGAACGACGTGGTGAACCCCGCCGCCCGCAACGACCCCGCGAGCCCGATCTACGGCATGCCGATCCTGAACGTGGACCAGGCCCAGAAGATCATCGTGATGAAGCGGAGCATGAACCCCGGCTTCGCGGGGATCGAGAACGAGCTCTTCTACAACGAGAAGACGTCCATGCTGTTCGGCGACGCCAAGCAGTCGCTGGTCCGCCTGGTGACGGAGGTGAAGTCGCTCTGAGTCAGGCGCCCCACCGCCGCACGTCCGTCACCGCCGCGAGGTCCCGGATCCGTTCCTGGGCCTCGCGGTAGTTCTTCAGGAACTCCTCCCGCCACGCTTCCGGCAGGTTCGCCCGGAAATAATCCGCCGTCAGCAGCGCGCCCGTGGTCCCGGCGTGGGTGGCGACGATCTCCCCGAGGTACAGGGTGGCCGGCCCGGCGTCCATGGTGTTGAGCACGCGACACTCGAAGGCGGCGTGGCAGCGCTCGAGAACCGGGACGCCTCCCTCGCCCACGCGGCACGGAATCCCGGCCAGCTTGTCGGCCACGTTGCGCCCACTCCGGAAGCCCAGTTGGTGCACCACGTCGAACTGGTCCTGGTCGAGCAGGTGGGCGGCGAACCGGCCGCTGGCCCAGATGAGCTCGTGGCTCAGGTGCCACTTGTGGACGTACACCGAGAGCCGGGGATGTTCGGGAGAGATGGTGGCCCGGACGGCGCTGTCGAGGATCATCCCGTTGGTCCGCCCGCCGTGGGCGGAAGTCACCGCGACGATCGGCGAGGCGAGCTGGCGGAGGAGTTCGTAAGAGTCGTTGGTCAGCATACAGCAATTTAGGCGGGGAGGCGGGGAAGCGGGTACGCGGGGACTGTGTGCAGGGGGAACTCTTTCGTGCGTCTGGTGGTCTATAGTGAGGTAAGGTCTCCTGGGGTCCGCGACTGCCAAGTGCTTGTGCGGTGCGACGTTGCCATTCTGGCAGGCATCTATTCGGTGAATATGAAGGAATGCCGAGGGCTTTTCGTCTAATTTCTTGGCACGATTTCGCAACCCGTTCGGGGCGCTTGTTTTAGCTAACCTGTTGATTTTTCGCGCCTTAGCTGTTAGTTTACACGACTGTATTTGGACGGCCACTCCCGGCCGTTGCTGCCCATAGAGTGCTGGGTATTCCTGAGGAGGATCGGTGACTGTCAAGCCGCGCGCCAAGCGTCGTGCCGTTCGTCCGGCACAGATCGCCAAGGCCGTCGATGAGGGACGCGAGTCGCTCGACCTGTACCTCGATGAAATCAGCCGGGTCCCGCTGCTGACCCGTGAGCAGGAAATGGAACTCGCCCGCAAGGCGTTCCGCGGCAACGTGGCGGCCCAGGAAAAGCTGGCGCGACACAACGTCCGGTTCGTCGTGTCGGTGGCCAAGAAGTTCCAGAACCGTGGTGTGCCGCTCGTCGACCTGATCGGCGAGGGCAACCTCGGCCTCATGACGGCCGCCCGCAAGTTCGACCCGGATCGTGGCGTCAAGTTCATCTCGTACGCGGTATGGTGGATCCGTCAGGCCGTCCAGGCCGCCATCGCCCGTCATGGGCGTCCGGTCCGGGTGCCGCTCAACCGCACGGCTGACCTCAGCCGGCTCGGCCGGACCACCAC
>JAEHDI010000609.1 GCA_016880505.1 Bryobacterales bacterium
GAAATGGGGTTCCCCGAAGCTCAACTACGGTCCAATAGGTAGGATGTGGGCCCGCGTCACCGCCGATGCAAGAGAAGGGGCTGTGAACTGAACCCCTGGAGTGAGACACGAAGTTAAGGGGGTTATCGCCGTTCGCTGAAAAATCATTGCCCGGCGAGGTTGACTTTGTCCGTGTCTCTCCGCAGTGAAATACCCTTTGTTTCACTTGGGGAGCCAATTCTTTTTTCCTGTAACATTCCCTCGCACTTTGTTGACTCGTAGTCTGCCCCGCAACTCCCCATTAGGCCGGAGTTCCGCGCGCTCTACCTCTCTCCGTTTGTCTCAGCGTTCGGAAGACGGAGGATGGACGATAGAGTCACTCGGACCGTGGCCAGCGCACCCGCGCGCCCCGCGCTCACCAGGCTCAAACGCCTACGCCACGGGGCTGGTTGCCTTCATCCTCCAGCGGGCCGGTGTGCCCGCATCGAATCCGGCTCTCGATCGTGCTCTGGGTTGGCTCCGCTCACACCAAGACCCGAAGGCGGGCTTCTGGGAAGCGCCGTCCATGAACAAGCAATATGCCCCCGGCAGCAGGCCACTACATTTCATGCGAGATGCGGCTACCGCCTTCGTAACACTGGCCCTCATGGAGGCCCGCTGAAGGGTTCCGGTGAGAGACCCAGCGTAGTCTGGAAGGTTGTTTTGTGGCGCAGGCTATCGTCTTCCGTGGCCCGTGAGGGCGGCAGACGACAAAAGGCGATCGTCTGCCCCGCGATCGTCTGCCCCACGAAACTGACGCACTACGCTAGCGTGGCGGTCCTCCGCCCTGCTTGAACGTCGCCGTGTACGTCGTGTTCGTTGCCGACGTCGCGATTGTGTGCGTTGCAGCGCCGCCGTCCGACCATGTCTGGAATGTGTACTTGGTCTTGCCGAGTTTCTGCGGTGTGACCGCCCCGATGCTGCGCAGAATCCCGACGACGCCCGTGACGGCAAACGGCGCAGTCACCGGCTGGCCGTCAAGGGTGAGTTGCAGGCCCGTGGGATTCGAGGCCAGCGTGATGATCGCCGTGCGCGGGCGGATGTCACGGAACGTCGCGTGCGTCAGCCCGCCCGAGTCCCTCACTGTCAGATGGATGCGGTAGAAGACGTTGGCCGAGGTTTCTCCGGTATTCGGAATCTGGAAGGAGCCGCCGGTCGCTCCGGTAGTGGGCGGGATGAACGGATGCGTATGCGTGTCGTGGTGGAAATCCACTTGCCAGGTGAAGGCGTTCCCCGAAAGCCCGCCGTCCTCACCGTCCGTCCCCGAACCCGAGTACAGGATCATCTGGCCGCCGCTGTACATCGTTCCAAGGGCCGGAGTGATGATTGTGGCGGTGGGCGGCGTGTTTGAGGTGACCGTCAGAGTCGCGGGGCTGCTCGTGTCGTTGCCGAACGGGTTCGTCACCACACAGTGAAACTGGGCGCCGTTATCGGCCAAAGTATTCGGCGGCGTGGTGTAGCTGGGTGACGTAGCGCCCGGGACCACGGCTCCGTTCCGATACCACTGATAGCTCAGCGGCGACGAGCCGGACGCGCCGACGGAGAACGTCGCCGTCTGGC
>JAEHDI010000610.1 GCA_016880505.1 Bryobacterales bacterium
ATCGCTGGGATGGCGGCGGTGCTGTTGGTCGGCACACTCTCAGCCTGCTACATTCCCGCTCGTCGCGCCGCCCGCCTGGACCCAGCCACGGCTTTGCGCAGCGAGTAGCCGCAAAGACCTCTCGGTTGCTCCATGGAAGGCGGGCCGCGGTAACGCGGCGCTCTTCGCGGCGGCAACTGAAGGTGCTACGATACTCTGCAACTGGTTTGCAACCCGACCCTCGGTCCTGAAGCCTAGCTGCAGACCGGCCGAAAGAGAGGGGAGTCCGTGAAAACTCTACGATTTCTGTCAATGTTGGCCTTGGGTGTCACCGCCTGGGCAGCCGATCTCGCAATCGGAACCTGGACGCTCAACACCGCGAAGTCCAAGTACAGCCCCGGCCCACCACCCATGAGCGCCACGATCACCTATGAGGAAACCGCCGACGGCATCAAGCGGACAGGTGAAAGCGTCGATGCGGAAGGAAAGAGAACCTCGTTTGAGTACACAGCCAAGTACGACGGAAAAGAGTATCCGGTGAGCGGTTCGGATGAATTCGATACGATCACGCTCCATCGGGTCAACGACCGCACCACCCAGGCCACCCTGAAGAAGTCCGGCAAGGTGGTATCCAGTGCCCGGCGGGTAGTGTCGAAGGACGGAAAGGCGATGACGTTGACGATTACGGGCACGAACCCGAAGGGCCAAAAGATGAAAAACGTCGCAGTCTACGAAAAGCAATGACGCTGCCGAGGAGACGCATTCCTGGAAGGCCGAAGGCCTTTCTCCTTCCAACGCAACGCCTTTAAGGGTACACTTGAATCAAAGGTTACGAGAACTGGGACTTCCCGGACGTTTGGGCTTCGGGCCTGATAGCGCCGGGAGGGAACATTGCTATGAAAGACACTTTCGCTGTTGCCATTGGAGGGGCGGCGGGGCAGGGTGTTGCGACGCCGGGCAACATCTTCGCTAAGATCTTCGCCCGCAGGGGCTTGCACCTTCTCGCCTATAACGCCTATCAATCCATCATCCGCGGTGGGCACACGTTCCTGACCATCCGCGCAGGAGTCGAAAAGGTCACCAGTTTCGGAGACCGGATCGATCTTCTGATCCCGCTGAACCAGGACACCATGGACCGGCATCTCCGGTTGCTCGGCCCAGGAGCGGCTGTCATCTATAACGGCGACGCCGTCAAGCCCGGAGAGGCTGCTGAAGGGGTGCGGCTGTGCCCTCTGCCGGTGGGAGAGCTGAGCGGGAACAGCCGGGCCAAGGTGGAACAGAACACCCTCGCGGTGGGAGCCGCCCTGAGCATGATGGGCGTCGGATTCCAGTCGCTCGAGGAAATCCTGGCGCAGCAATTCAAGAAGAAGGGCGACGCGGTAGTGGCGGAGAACGTGGGCGTCGCCCGTGCGGCCTATCAATACGCTACCCAGCATTTCGGACCGTTTGAGCGCCCGCTGCCGATGACGGAAAGACGGTACGCCGTGCTCACGGGAAACATGGCGCTGGCGATGGGCGGCGCCGCAGCCGGTGTGAAGTTCTACTGCGCGTATCCCATGAGCCCATCCACCGGCGTGCTGCACTGGATGTCGGCGCACGCACGCAAGGCGGGCATCATGGTGCGGCAGGTAGAGGATGAGATCGGCGTAATCAACATGGCCATTGGGGCGGCGCAGGCCGGCGTCCGGGCTATGTGCGCGACATCCGGGGGCGGCTTCGCGCTGATGAGTGAAGGGCTCGGCATGTCCGCTATGATCGAGACCCCGGTGGTCGTAATCGACGTGCAGCGCGCGGGCCCCTCGACCGGCGTTCCGACCAAAACAGAACAGGGCGACCTGTGGCAGGTGCTGGGCGCGGCGTTCGGAGATTACCCGCGGGTGATCGCCGCGCCGACGGACATTCTCGACTGTTTCAAGCTGATCCCCGAGGTGCACAACCTTGCCGATCGCTTCCAGTGTCCAGCCATCGTGCTCAGCGACCTGCTCTTGTCCGAGGGTCACACGAGCGTGGATCCCGCCGACCTTGATTTCGAGGTCCCGATCGACCGCGGCGAGCTGATCACGGCTTCGAACGGCGAGAACGGAAGCTATAAGCGTTACATCATCACCGCAAGCGGTATCTCGCCGCGCGCGATTCCAGGCGTGCCCGGCCACACACACACCGTGGCCACCGACGAGCACGACGAAGACGGCGTCCTGCTCAGCGACGAATTCACAAATACTGTCAAGCGGCGGGCCATGATGGAAAAGCGACAGCGAAAGGTGGCCGGAATCGAGGCCGCGGTACCCCCGCCGGTGCTGAACGGGCCGCGTGACGCCGACGTAACGCTGATCGGATGGGGCTCGACCAAAGGCGTCATCCAGGAGGCGATCGAGATCCTCGCGGAGGA
>JAEHDI010000611.1 GCA_016880505.1 Bryobacterales bacterium
CTGGCGAGCCAGGGAGCACGCTACTCGAACGCATTCTCCGTTTACGGCGTATGCGCCCCGAGCCGCTCCTCGATCATCACCGGCATGTACCCGGCATCCATCGGCACCCACCACATGCGCTCCCAGGGCGTTCCTCCTCCATATGTCAGGTGCTTCACCGAGTATCTGCGTGCGGCGGGTTACTACTGTACCAATAACTCCAAAACCGACTATAACTTCCCCGCGCCGTTGACAGCCTGGGACGACTCGAGCGACCGCGCGCACTGGCGAAAGCGGCCCAAGGATCAGCCATTCTTCTCGGTGTTCAACATCAACACCACACACGAGAGCCAGATCTGGCCCACAAATCACGCGAAGGCGACCGCTATCCTGGCTCCGGAAGAGCGTCACGATCCGGCGCACGCGAAGGTCCCGCCTTACTACCCGGATACCCCGCTGACCCGGCGCGACTGGGCCAACTACTATGACCTCGTGACCGCGATGGACAAACAGGCCGGCGGCCTCCTGCGCCAACTGGAAAACGACGGCCTCGCGGAGAACACAATCGTGTTCTTCTATGGCGATCACGGCCGAGGCCTCCCGCGCGCTAAGCGATGGGCCTACGAGGCGAGCCTGCACGTGCCGCTGATCGTCCGCTGGCCCGGAAAGACTGCACCGGGCACCGTCACCGACCGCCTCGTCAGCCTCATGGACCTCGGGCCAACGCTGCTATCCATCGCCGGTGTCGAAATTCCGAAATATATGCAGGGCCGGGCGTTTCTTGGCGATAAGGCGGCTCCGCCTCGGAAGTATATCTTCGGCGCCCGCGACCGCATGGACGAAGCGTACGACCTCATCCGCGCCGCGCGGGACAAGCGGTTTCATTACATCCGCAACCTCCAGTTCTCGAAACCCTACGCCCAGTACATCGACTACATGGAGACGGGCCAGACGATGAAAGAGATGCGGCGGCTCAACAAAGCGGGCGAACTGCAAGGCCCCCAGCGGCTGTTTTTCGCTCCGGAGAAGGCGCCCGAGGAGCTGTACGACATCCCGAACGACCCGCACTGTATCCACAACCTTTCCGCTGCCCCCGCGCATCAGAACACGCTGAAACGGATGCGGGCCACGGTCGATGAGTGGATGAGGGAGATCAACGATCTAGGCAACGTGCCAGAGGATCAGTTGAAGGAACGCATGCGTCCGGGTGGCAAGTGGTCGGTGGCGGCGGCTCCGAAAATCACACCCGATGGCGGCTCGTTCGCCGCGCCGGTCGTGGTCCGGCTCGCCTGTCCGACCGAGGGATCTTCGATCGCCTGGACCACGGAACAGGGCGAGGGCTCGCGTTGGAACCTCTATGGCCGTGAGATCGCTCTCGACAGGACCGCGACCCTGCGCGTCAAGGCCTGCCGCCTCGGATGGGAAGACAGTCCGGAGGTGCGCGCCGAATTCAAGATAGGATGAACGAATGCGTCTGGTTTTATTAACCACCTCCGTGCTCGCAATCTCAGGATGCTCGCAAGCGCCCGCTCCTGCTCCCAAGTCTGCCGGGGAGCCCGCCGCTGAGGTGAAAATATCGCAGTTCTACGCGAATACCGGTGAGGTGGAGCAAGGGACTCCGATCACGATCTGCTACGGCGTTGAGAACGCGCGCACGGTCCGCATCGAGCC
>JAEHDI010000612.1 GCA_016880505.1 Bryobacterales bacterium
ACAGCTCGTTGAGAACGTCCACGTCGGTGGTGACGCGGGTGACAAGGCGGCCGACGGGGTTGCGGTCAAAGTAGGCGATGTCGAGCTGCTGGAGCTTGGTCATCAACTCGCGGCGGAGATCGAACATCGCGTACTGGCCGGTCCATTGCATCAGAACGGTTTCCAGAAACTGAGCGACCAGCGTGCCGAGGACGACCAGAAGGTAGAGGACGGAGATCTGAGTGATCCCGGTCCAGGGGTCGGCGGAGAAATAGCTCTCGAGGGGCGCCGGCAGGCTGCCCGGAGTGGGTGCGAGGTAACGGTCGACGGCGACCTTGGTCAACAAGGGACCGAGGATCTGAAAGACAGAGTGCAGGAGCAGGAAGAGAAGTGACAGGAAGACGACGCCCTTATAAGGGCGCATATACTTGACCAGCCGCCGCATCAGGCGTCCGTCGTAAGCCTTACCCAGTACCTCCTCTTCCACTCTGACCAGTGTACAGCATGGGCCGCCGGGCTTCGCGGAGAAAGCGCAATGCTACAGTTGAGGCTGATGGACGGAGTGATCGTCGCAGACAAACCGGAAGGCTGGACTTCGCACGACGCGGTGAACAAAATGCGCCGGCTGGCGGACACGCGGAGGGTTGGGCATCTTGGCACGCTGGACCCGATGGCCACCGGAGTGCTACCGCTCGTGATCGGCCGGGCGACGCGGCTTGCCCAGTTCTACATGCGTGGCGATAAGACCTACGACGCCGTCATCCGTTTCGGCTACGCGACGGACACCTACGACCGCGACGGGAAGCCGACTTCCCCGGCAACCGAACCGGAGATTGATCGCGCGCGGCTGGAAGAGGCGCTCGACTCCTTTCGCGGCCTCATCCATCAGACGCCGCCACCGATCTCGGCGAAGAAGATCGGCGGAACACCGGCGTACCAACTGGCGCGCAAGAACTTGCCGGTTGATCTGAAGCCGGTGGAAGTAACCATCCGGAACATCGAGCTTGCCGGAGTCGACGGAACCCGGGCGAGGGTGGTGGTTGAGTGCTCGGCCGGGACTTACATGCGGAGCATCGCTCATGATCTGGGGAAAATTCTCGGGTGCGGTGCATTTCTGGAGGGCTTGCGGCGGACGGTGTCGGGCGAATTCTCGCTTCTGCATGCGCGAACAAACGACGAACTGGCGGCGCTGTCAGCGGAGGGACGACTCGGTGAAGTGCTGGTTCCAGCGGCGCAACTGTTGCCGGAGTTTCCGTGCGAGATCGTGGACAGGCTGACAGCCGGGCAGATCCGGCAGGGAAGGGACTTTCGGGTGTCGCCGTTCCGGACGCGTACGGGGACGAAGTACGTAAAGGCGGTGACGCAGGAGGGCGAACTGGTGGCGATCGGCGAAGCTCGTTTGCCGCATCTGTATCATCCGTTCGTGGTGCTGTGAGGTAGTCGCCCGAACCTAAGGTGTTTCTGAATCTCATCTGGGTGAATCGCTTGATTGGCGTCCCAGCCGGAACGCCCTAGGCTGAAGCTGGAGGGTTACTATTCTGCGGGCGATACTGATCTGCCCTCAGCCGGAACTGGGAGAGCGACTGCAGAGTGCTCTAGCCGCGCTGGGCCTCATAGACGTTGTTCGAAAGCTGGAACGCTATCCGACCGATGTCGAACTGTCGCGGGCGATTCGCGCCTTCGCACCGCAAGTTGTGTTCTTGAGCGCAGGGTCTCTGCCGGAGGCGATGACGGTAGCGCGGCATCTGGAGAAGTACGGCCCGGGCTTGCAGACGGTGGCGTTGCACACGAGTTGCGAGCCGTCGATGCTTCTAGAGTTGATGCGCGCGGGAGTCCGCGAGTTCCTGTACCCGCCGTTCTCGACGCCGGCGTTGCGCGAGGCGCTGGTGCGCGTCAAGGAGATCGTGGATCGCACGCCGTCGCCGGTGGATTCGACCGACCTCGTGTTCACGTTTCTGCCGTCGAAACCCGGAGTGGGTACGTCGACGGTGGCGCTCAATGCAAGCGCGGCGATGGCGACCGTCCAGGATGCGAAGGTCCTGATCGCGGACTTCGATCTGAACTCCGGGCTGATCGGCTTCATGCTGAAGCTGGATTCCCCCTACTCGCTCGTGCATGCCGCGGAGAGCTCGGCGAATCTGGACGAAAGTCTCTGGCAGCAGGTGGTCTCTTCCTTTGGGCGGCTGGACGTGCTGCCGTCTGGGAAGCTGAATCCGGGGTTCCGCATCGAGCCGGCGCAGAGCCGCTCGCTGATGGACTTCGCGCGGCGGCACTACAAAGCGATCTGCGTCGACCTGTCGGGCAACATGGAGAAGTACTCCATTGAGCTGATGCACGAGTCAAAGCGCATCTTTCTGGTATGC
>JAEHDI010000613.1 GCA_016880505.1 Bryobacterales bacterium
CGCGTCAGCTCACGCGCTACATCCGCTCGCGCGGCGCGATGCGGGGCGTGTTGGCGACGGGAGCGCAGCCGGTCGACGAGGTCAAGGCAGCGCTCGCAGCCTCACCCTCGATGAATGGACTCGACCTCGCGAGCGCCGCCACCATTCCCACCGCCTATACGGAAGGTCCTTCGGCCAAAGACGCAAAGCACCATGTTGTCGCGGTCGACTTCGGCATGAAGCGCAATATTCTCCGGCTGTTTGTGCAGCAGGGGTGTCGAGTGACGGTGGTGCCCGCAACGACAACGGCTGCCGCGATTCGGGCCCTCAAACCCGACGGTGTCTTCCTGTCGAACGGGCCCGGAGACCCGGCGGCTGTGGGTTACGCGATCACGGCGATTCGCGAGCTCGCCGACGGCTCGTTGCCCATCTTCGGCATCTGTCTCGGCCACCAGCTCCTCGGTCTCGCCATGGGCGGCGAGACGGTGAAGCTGCCATACGGACACCGGGGCGGGAATCATCCAGTGCGGGATCTTGCGACAGGACAAGTACTTATCACGTCTCAGAACCACGGCTTCGCGGTGCGCGGCGAAACAGGTGGCGTCCCAGGTGCGAAGGCACTTGAGGTCACCCACCTTAACCTCAACGACGGAACGGTTGAAGGGATTCGTCACATCGAGTACCCGATTTTCGCGGTCCAGTACCACCCGGAGGCCTCCCCGGGCCCACATGACGCCCAAGGACACTTTCAACAATTCCTACAAGCTCTTGACGCCAAATAAGTAAGCCCGTATGATAGCCCCCGACTTTTGCCAACCGGGCAGATGTTTTCGGGGGGACCCCATGACGAAGGCCGATCTGGTCGAGAAGGTCACCGCGCAAATCGCTCGCACCGCGGGTCCCCTCATTTCAAAAAAAGACTGTGCGCGCGTCGTCGACTCCTTCCTCGACGCAGTCAAAGCCGCGCTTGCTGAGCAGCATAACATTGAGATACGCGGGTTTGGCACATTTAAAATCCGGCAACGCAAGACGCGTATGGCACGCAACCCAAGAACTGGTGATCCCGTCGAAGTGGCCGCGCGTCCGGTCCCTGTCTTCAAGCCCAGCAAGGAGTTGCGCGCGATGGTCGCGGACGCGAGCGCGCGGGTTTCATCCTAACCCGCTGAAGGACGAGCACTTGGGGATTTGGCCTCGGCATTAGATGCCGGGGCCGTTTTATTTACCAGGACCCAACTTCTTACTGGGAGTGATGATGCATCGCCTTTCTCCCGTCGTCCTGCTCCTGACCGTGTTTTCCACACCGCTCGCGGCGCAGGCGGTTCGGTACGACGTCACGCTCATGTCGACCGTCGAGAAGCAGTTCCACGTCGCTGCCGATTTTCCCGCTGCCGGCAAAGACACGCTATTCGTCTCACTTCCGGCGTGGAGTCCCGGCAACTACGAGATCCAGAACTACGCGCGTTATGTGCACGGGTTTGTTGCGAAGAATGCAACCGGCCAGTCGCTCCGCTGGGATCGCGGCGACAAGGACACCTGGCGAGTCATAACCGGACGCGCCGATCGGGTGACCGTCGAGTTTGACCTCATCGCCGACACGATCGATCTCTCGATGGCGCGGGTCACCCCAACCTTCGGTCAATTTCTCGGCACGAATCTGTTTCTGTTCGAAGAGGGACAGATTGGCCGTCCCGCAGAAGTGCGCTTCCACGTTCCCGCTGACTGGCGGGTCACCACGGCGCTGAACGGGCCTGTGAACGGCGTTTATCGCGCTGCCGATTACCATGAGCTCGCCGATGCGATGACGTTTCTCGGCCGCTACAGCCTCGACTCCGTGCAGGCCGATGGCAAGTGGATTCGGATCGCCGTCTGGCCGGCGAGCGATTACACCGCGCCCGTCGCCACGAACATCCGCAACGGCGTTGCGAAGATGGCGGCAGTGCAGAACAAGATCATGGGCGGGGCGCCGTACGAGACCTACACCGTCTTCTTCAACGTCATCCATGAACCGATCAGTTTCGGTGGGGGCCTCGAGCACAGTTTTTCACAGTACGATATCATGCCCGCCGGCGCCTTCGCCGACG
>JAEHDI010000614.1 GCA_016880505.1 Bryobacterales bacterium
CAAAGGGGTTGTCGGGAGCCACTCTCGGCTTTTTCATCGGCTTTGCCGCTGTGGCATTGTTCGGTCCTACCGCTAAGCGTTTTCAGGAGGCGATGAACTTGAGTCCCATGGCGGTGGGATTCCTCGTTGCCATGCCCGCTCTTTCGGGATCGTTGCTCCGTATTCCTTTCTCTGCCTGGGTGGACATTAGCGGCGGACGAAAACCGTTCCTGACGCTGCTCGGCCTCGCTGTCGCCGGAATGACCGGACTCACCGCCGTTGTCTCGTTGTTCTATCCGCAGCAGATGACTCCCGGGATGTATCCCGTGTTGCTGATCCTGGCTCTACTTTGTGGATGCGGCATCGCCACGTTTTCCGTCGGGGTTGGGCAGGTGGCCTACTGGTTTCCGCGACACCGGCAGGGTGTCGCTCTCGCGATCTTCGGCGGAGTCGGGAATCTGGCGCCGGGCTTGTTCTCATTCCTCATCCCTGTTGCCCTGACCACACTCGGCCTTGCCGGCTCATACACGGTGTGGCTGGCGCTGCTAGCCGCCGGCTTCGTCTTGTATTTCATCGTGGGCAGGAATTCCCCCTACTTTCAGTTGCGGGAGCAGGGATCAACGCCCGAGGAGGCCCGCCGCCTTGCGAGCGAATGCGGTCAGGAACTGTTTCCAGCAGGCAATCTGAAACAGAGCCTCAATGTATCCGCACGAACGTGGAAGACGTGGGCTCTGGTTTCGATCTACTTCACGACATTCGGCGGATTCGTCGCCTTGACCGCTTGGTTGCCAACGTATTGGACCGGGTACTTCGGGCTTAGTGTGGTGGCTGCGGGCTTTCTGACCGCTCTGTTCTCGATACTCACCTCTCTTCTTCGAGTGATCGGCGGCATTCTCTCGGACCGGCTTCGCGAGGGCGGCGAAAATACGACCATTCTGGCGCTGCTCATCATGATTATCGGAGCGCTCGTGATGGTGAACGCCGCGCAGTACGAGCTGGCCATTCCCGGTATCGTGCTCCTGGCGTTCGGAATGGGTGTTTCAAACGCTGGCGTGTTCAAGATCGTTCCGCAAGCCGTGCCTCAGGCTGTCGGCGGAGCATCGGGCTGGGTGGGAGGGCTGGGCGCATTTGGCGGATTCGCGATTCCACCAGTGATGGCCTTCGCGGTGGCCGATCTGGGCAAGCGCGGTTATGCGATTGGTTTCATCGTGTTTGTCTTTCTGGCTCTGTTCGCCCTGTCGATGGCCTGGGTGCTGAAGTACATGCCGGAATCCACCTCGCAGCGGAGCGGCGCCGTGCCTCTGGCCGCCGCGAACAGAAAGTGAGCGATGAACAGCCGACTCCTCACCATCGTCCTCGCTACTGGGTTGTTCTTCAGCGCACTGTACCTGTTGACGGTGGCCCGGCCTGTCCACCTTCCGGGAAACCAGCAGGACTACGAGCCGGTTCAACCCGTCGCCTATTCGCACCGGTTGCACGCCGGCGAGCTTCAGGTGCAGTGCCTTTACTGCCACTTCAACGCGGAGAAGAGCCGCCACGCCGGCATTCCTCCAGCCGCGGTCTGCATGAACTGTCACACGATGGTGACGGCCTCGTTCGGTGCCGTGCGCAGTGAAGAGGAGCTGGCCACGAAGGAGAATCGAAAACCCCGGACAATCCTTTCGCCTGAGCTGCGGAAGATTTACGATGCGCTTGCGCTCGATGCCAATCGGAAGCCCGATCCCGCGCGCACGCCGAAACCCATCGCCTGGACCCGCGTGTATAAGCTGCCCGATTTCGTGTACTTCGACCACCGCGCCCACGTCAACGCCGGTGTGGCGTGCCAGACCTGCCACGGACCCGTTGAAACGATGGAGCGACTGAGACAGGTTCCCGACCTCAGCATGGGCTGGTGCGTAAACTGCCACCGTGAAGCCACCCGAAATGGTGTGGGCGGGAAGAAGGTGTTCGCTTCGATCGACTGTTCCACCTGTCACTACTGAGGAGCTGCCACCGTGAGTGCCGACAATAAGACGTATTGGAAGAGCCTCGAAGAGTACGAGCAAGGCGGCCCCTCCGGCGAGCGGGCGGCGGTCGAGTTTGTCGATACGCCTTTGCGGGATCTCTCCGAACCGGGCCGCCGGGACTTCTTGCGCGCCGCTGGCTTTGCATTTGCCGGAGCTGCGCTCACCGGATGTGGGCGTGCGCCTGTGGATCGGGCGATCCCGATGCTGCGCCAGACGGAGGGCATCACGCCGGGGCGTCCTTACTATTACGCTGCCGTCTGCGCCGGATGTAGCGCATCGTGCGGAGTGCTTTCCAAGTGCCGCGATGGCCGTCCCATCAAGTTGGAGGGGAACCCCGAGCACCCCGTCTCAAAAGGAGGACTCTGCGCTGTCGGGCAAGCCTCACTTCTGGGCTTGTACGACAGCCTGCGCCTGCAGCAGCCGATGGCCCGAGGCAAAAACGCTCCGTGGCGGGAGGTGGATGCGGAAATCTCTCGTGCTCTCGACTCCTTTCGCAAACAGAGACGGGCAGTCCGCGTCCTGACGCAGACCATCACCAGTCCGGCCTTGTCCTCGCAGATAAGCACGTTTCTGGCTAGTTTCCCGGACGCACGCCATGTCGTTTACGACGTCCTTTCGGCTTCTCCCATTCTCGACGCTCACCTCCGGACCCATGGGGCCAGGGTGCTGCCCCGCTATCTCTTTACGAAGGCCGCGGTCATCGCGAGCTTCGACGCGGACTTCCTGGGCACATGGATCTCGCCCGTGGAGTTCACGGCGGCGTACAGCGCGGCGCGTGACGTGGAGGCCCAACCTGTCCGGTCGTCCTGGCACATTCAGTTCGAGTCGCGAATGTCGTTGACGGGGACGAAGGCGGATCGCAGGATCAAACTAGCCCCGGCGGAAATCCCGGCCGCGCTCGAGCATCTGGCCGTGAGGATCGCGCGGAAAGCCGGATCGGCCGTCTTGCCGGCCGCAGGATCACGGTCTCCGGCGCCGGAAGACGTGATGGAAGATCTGGCAACACGCTTGTGGGACGCGCGCGGCCGGAGCCTGGTGGTGTGCGGACTCGCCAGTACGGACGCGCAGGTGCTCTGCAACCTTGTCAACCACTTACTCGGCAACTACGGCTCCACGTTGGACGTCGATGCGCCATCAAACCAGAAACAGGGCAATGACCGCGAGCTGATGGCCCTTGTGGATGAGATCAAGGCCGGCGGCGTGGCGGCACTGTTCATTCATGGCTTGAATCCGGTGGCGGACTTGCCCGGCGGCGATGAGCTCGCAAAGTCTTTGGCCGGTATCCCGCTGCTCGTGAACTTGGCGCCGCATCTGGATGAAACCTCGTCTCTGGCGCGTTATCTCTGCCCCGCGTGCGATACGCTCGAAACCTGGGGCGATTCCGAGCCCGTCGCCGGCGTAGCCGCCATCAGCCAGCCCGCGATCCGTCCACTTGGCCAGGCGCGGCCGGCCATCGAGAGTTTCGCCCGTTGGTCCGGCGTCGCCGCTCCAGCTTACGAACTGGTCAAGGGTTTCTGGAAGGAGCGCGTATACCCGCGGCAGGAGGGACAACAGTCCTTCGACGTGTTCTGGAAGAAGTCCGTGGAAGCGGGTTTCGCGCTGGTGAAGCCGCAGTCCCCAACGCTGAAGCCGTTCGACCTGAGCGCGGTCAAGCCCATCGGCGCCGCCCGGCCGTCCGGCAACGGACTGGCTCTCGTGCTTTACGCCAACGTCGCCATGCCGGACGGGCGCCACGCGTACAACCCGTGGCTGCAGGAACTTCCCGATCCCGTGACAAAAGCGGTGTGGGACAACTATGCGAGCCTCGCGCCCGCAACGGCAGAGCGGTTGTCCCTCAAGAACGGGGACGTTGTCCGGCTCGAAGCTTCAGGAACCGCGATTGAATTGCCGGTTCTCATCCAGCCGGGACAGCACGAGCAGGTTGTCGCCGTGGCGCTAGGCTACGGGCGCTCGGTCTCCGCGCGATTCGCCGGCGCCGGGCCCAAGTGGCTCGAACGGCGGCCCACCCTGGGCCCGAACGGAAAAGTCGGCGTCAATGCCGCTCCCCTCATCGGCTGGGAGAACGGCGCTGTTCAGTACGGGCGCGGGGACGTGAAAGTGACATCGACCGGCAGGCGCCAACTGTTGGCCGTCACGCAGGATCACCACAGCCTCACGGCGCCGAAACATCTCGATCCGGGCGCGGGCCCGCGTCCGATTGTCCAGGAGACCACTCTCGCGGCGCTCCACTCCGGCGGGGCGAAGCATGAAGGCGCGCATACGCCGCCCGAGACGGATCTTTGGCCCGACGACCATCCGTTCACCGGTCATCGCTGGGCCATGGCCATCGACCTGAACGCATGCACGGGCTGCTCGGCTTGTGTGATCGCCTGCCAGGTGGAGAACAATGTCCCGGTCACGGGTAAGGACGAGGTGCTGCGCAACCGCGAAATGCACTGGATCCGTATCGACCGCTACTACTCGGGACCGCCGGACGATGTCGAAGTGGCACACCAGCCGATGATGTGCCAGCATTGCGAACACGCCCCCTGCGAGACCGTCTGCCCGGTGCTCGCCACCGTGCACAGCGCGGAAGGACTCAGTCAGCAGATCTACAACCGCTGCGTCGGCACCCGGTATTGCGCAAACAACTGCCCGTTCAAGACTCGCCGCTTCAACTGGTTTGAGTATTCGCGGGAGGATCGTTTGGCAAACCTGGCGCTCAACCCGGATGTCACCGTCCGGTCACGCGGAGTCATGGAGAAGTGCAGTTTCTGTGTACAGCGCATCCAGGACGCAAAGGCCGAGGCGAAGCGCCAGAACCGCGCTTTACGGGATGGCGAGATCCAGACCGCCTGCCAGCAATCGTGCTCGGCCAAGGCGATCCTGTTCGGCGACCTGAACGATCCGAAGAGCAAGGTCACCGAACGGATGAAGAGCAAGCGGATTTATCGCGTGCTGGAAGAACTGAATGTTCGCCCCTCCGTGGGCTATCTGAAGATTGTCCGGCACGATGAGCCGGGCAAGGGGGAGGGACGTCATGGCTGAAGTTCAGGCTGTCCCGCGGCCGCCGCTGATCCAGGGCGACAGAAGTCCCGGCCAGATCACCGGCGACATCTGCGCGGCGATGCTGAGGCGCCCCGGCGCCCTCTGGTGGGCCGGTCTTCTCGTGTCGCTTGCCTTGCTGGCGGGAGGCGTCGCGGCTGTCTCCTACCAGGTCGCCACGGGCATCGGAACGTGGGGATTGAACAATACGGTGGGCTGGGCGTTCGACATTACGAACTTCGTCTTCTGGATCGGTATCGGCCACGCCGGCACATTGATCTCAGCCATCCTGTTCCTCTTCCGGCAACGCTGGCGAACTTCCGTCAACCGCTCGGCCGAGGCAATGACGTTGTTTGCGGTGATGTGCGCCGGCATCTTCCCGCTGATCCACATGGGTCGGCCATGGATGGCGTTTTGGGCCTTTCCTTATCCGAACTTCCGCGGACCGCTGTGGATCAATTTTCGCTCGCCGCTGGCATGGGACGCCTTTGCCATCTCGACCTATTTCATCATTTCGCTCACGTTCTGGTACCTCGGCCTGATTCCCGATCTCGCCACCATCCGCGACCGGGCGCGCGCTGGAATCAGGCGCCGCCTGTTCGATGTGTTCAGCCTCGGCTGGGATGGGTCCTACAGGACCTGGCAGCGGTATGAGACCGTCTACATGCTTCTGGCCGGATTGGCCACGCCGCTCGTCGTGTCGGTGCACACCATCGTGAGCTGGGATTTCGCCACCGCGGTGATTCCCGGCTGGCACGCCACGATATTTCCCCCCTATTTCGTCGCCGGCGCCATTTTCTCGGGGATGGCGATGGTTCTCACACTGATGATTGTCGCCCGCAAGGTGATGAACCTCGAGAACTACATCACTTTGCGCCACATCGATGTGATGTGCAAACTCGTCATCCTCACCAGCAGCATCGTCGCCCTGGCGTATGGCACTGAGTTCTTTACGGCTCAGTATTCAGGCAATCCGTACGAGCAATTTGTCTTCCTCAACCGGGCGGCCGGCCCATTCGCCTGGGCTTACTGGACGATGGTGACCTGCAACGTGATCGTCCCGCAGGTGTTGTGGTTCCGCCGCGTGCGCATGAACGTCGTGCTTGTGTTCGCCGTCAGCCTGCTGATCAACGTCGGCATGTGGTTTGAGCGGTTCGTGATTATCGTGACCAGTTTGCACCGCGACTTTCTTCCGTCCAACTGGGCGAGCTATCGTCCCACCGTGTTCGAAGTCGCGACACTGCTGGGAACCTTCGGTCTCTTCTTTACGTGTTTCCTCATCTTCTGTCGCGTCCTGCCTGTGATCGCAATGGCGGAGGTGAAGGGAGCCGCGGCGCATGAGCGCGCGAAAGGGGGAAATCACCAATGAGCGGCCGCGTCATGGTCGGCATCTTTCAGGACGAGAGCGATATTCTTTCGGTCACCCGTGAGGTTCGGAAACAGGGCTATACCATCCGCGACATCTACGCGCCATACGCGGTTCACGGCCTCGACAAGGCGATGGGTCTGCAACCGTCGCGTCTGCCCTGGGTCTGCTTTTTGCTGGGTTTGATCGGAGCCGCGGCCAAGGTCGCGTTCGAGTATTGGACTACGGCCTCTGACTGGCCCGTGAACGTGGGGGGCAAACCGTGGAACTCGCTTCCGGCATTCGTGCCGATCACCTTCGAGGTGATGGTGCTGTTTGCCGGCGTAAGTACTGTGTTTGCGTTCTTCCTCGTCAGCCGCCTCTATCCCGGCCGCCGGGCGGCGTCCGTGATTCCTGGCGTAACCAACGATCGCTTTGCTCTGGTGCTTCAGGAAACGGACGCGGCGTTTGAGCCGGCCCTGGTGCGCCGGCTTCTGGAGCGGCATGGGGCCGTTGAGGTAATCGAGCGCGCGGAGGAGTCCCTGCCGTGAAACTCAACCTGTTGCTGGCTGCGGCGCTCGTGCTGTGCGTTGCCTTCGGTCTTTTCGTTCGGTGGCAGCCGTCCCGGCCGAATCTGGAGGTGCTGCCCGAGATGGTCCGCACCGCGTCCTACCAGTCATACTCGGCCAACCCGAACTTCTCCGACGGGAAGACCCTCCAGGAACCGCCTCCGGGTACGATCCCGCGCGGCTTTCATGCCGTCGATTACCAGGCTGGCGAGGCGGATGCGATTCGGGCCGGGCAAGAGCTAAGCAATCCCTATCTTGCCGCGGACCCCGCCGCTCTCACGCGCGGCGCCTTCGTATTTCGTACCTGGTGCCTGCCCTGCCATGGAGCCACCGGGAGGGGCGACGGTCCGGTCGCGCTGCGCGGCTATCCCGCTCCGCCGCCACTCAATAGCGCGAAGACGCTTGGGTTGAATGATGGCCGGATGTTCCACATCCTTACCTACGGACAGAAGAACATGCCTTCGTACGCATCGCAGGTTTCGGAAGACGACCGCTGGAAGGCGATTCTCTACGTGCGGTCCCTGCAGCGCGTCGCGCAGACGTCCCAGACGCTCGTGGTGCAGCCTGTCCCCGCACCGTCGGGGCCGAACGGCCGGGAGGAAAAGAAGTGAACACGCTATGGACCGGATTTCGATTGTCGCCCCCGTTTGAACGTTGCTTGTACGGGATGGCGGCCGGCGGCTTTCTCGCTCTTGCCTTCGGACTGCTCCTCGCGCCCCAACGCGCGCTAGGCTCCCTGTTGATGGCCGGTTACGGTCTGGTGTGCCTGGGATTAGCCGGAATTCTCTTTGTAGCGATCCACTACGCCAGTGGGGCGGCGTGGGGCACGGCCTTCCGGCGTGTGCCGGAAGCGATGTGCGCCACTCTGCCCTACGGCGCGGCAATGCTCGCCGTTGTCTTCCTTTTCGGATCTCCGCTCTATCCGTGGATTCGTGATCGCGGGGAAATGGCCGGCTTCAAGGCGGTCTGGCTGAGCTTCCCCTTCTTCCTGGCGCGTGCCGTCCTCTACGTCGGGTTGTGGTTCCTCCTCACGAGGGCAATTCTCAAGACGTCGCGGCTTCAGGACGACACCCGAGACCCGGACGCCACACCAAGAAACGCCAGGCTCTCGGTGATCTTCCTCCTTGTTTTCGG